>JAQUQF010000188.1 GCA_028749105.1 Acidobacteriota bacterium
GGGCCCGACGGCCACGCCAAAGAGGTCGAACTCAGCGGCCTTCATGCCCAGCGCTCCCAGCACAAATTCCAGGCTGGGGGCCAACATGGCCGACAGGTTGCCGCTCGATGAGAAGTTGTATTCCAGAACGATCTCCTCGTCGCTCAGCACGGCAATGGAGGCATCCCGCGATGACGTGTCGAAGCACAGCAGATTCATGTGAGCTTCTTCTCCATGATCACCTCGCTGCCGCCCGGAAGGCAGCGGAACTCGAAGGAATCCATGTAGCTGCGGATGATCGTGATGCCGCGGCCATTGAAGGAGAGCAGGTTGCAGCTCTGTATCTTGTCCTCCACGTCTTGCACCCTCACCTGGCGATTGTTTTCGTCGCGGACATGGATGCGCAGGAGCGATCGTTCCCATACGAAATCGGCGTGCACCCGCTTGTTCAGGTCACGGCCATTGCCGTGGACGATGGCGTTGTTGACGGCCTCGCGCAGCGAGATCTCGATCTTGAAGAACACCTCGTCATTGATGCCCAGAAGCTTGCGGATGAAGCCCAGCACCAAGACGCCCAGCTCGGTGTATTTCAGGTCGCTCCTGAATGAGATCGTGATGCGGTTCTCTTTCTTGGCCATGGCATCTCAGTATAACAAAAAACAAGCGTATTTGCCATGCGCCCCGGGCCGGCGCTTGCAAATCGTTGCGGGATTCACTACAATCACGGGCATGGAAAAGAAGGAAGTGGAAAACATCGGTGAGTTTTTTTCCCAGGAGAGCCGTGCGCTGACTCCCGAGAAAAAATGGGAAGACATCTTCTCCGGCTGGCTGGACAAGATCGACCAGGAAAAGATGATGCTCAACCTCTTCGAGCTGAAACTCTGGTTCGAAAGCATCGAGGAGTTCAACTCCTCGACCTACCTGGAGAACCTGGCCTTCAAGCGCCACGCGCCGGGCGAGCGCAACTACGAATTCTACGTGTTCGGCCTGCAGCAGGCCGCCGCCCGCATCACTGCCCTGCTCAAGGAATTGGACTTCAAGAAAGACACCTACTTTCTCAACTTCGAGGAGTACGTCGTGGAAAAGATGCTGGAGCAGAACATGGAGAAGTCCTTTCCCAGCATCAAGGAGCTCTACTCTCCCGAGTCGTGGTTCTATAGTTTCCGCATCTTCCTGCAGAACTTCCGCAATCTGCTGAGCGAGATCCTGCGCCTCGACCAGATCTCGCAGCGCGCCTACCTGTCGATCAAGAAGCTGTACCACCGCGAACTGCTCGGCAACCCCGTCCTGGTGTCGCTGCTCAAGAAGCAGTTCATCTCCAAAATGGACAAGATCTATCAGCCCGACATTTCCAGCGTCATCGCCGCCTGCAAGGACAAGAACATCCGCAAAAACCTGGGGATCTTCTTCATCCTCTCCTTCCGCCTCCTGAAGATCAACAACTTCATCGAGCTGAACCTGGACAAAAGCAAGTACCTGGAGATCACCATCCCCCTGGTCGTCTCCCTGAAAAAAAACATGGAGGATCTCATCGCCTTCAACGACTCGGCCCTGTGGCAGAGCCTGCAGGCCGACCCGGAGCTGAAAAAGAAGCTGGCGCCGATCGGCGACCTATTCAAGTGCTTCAAGATGGAGTACAAGAAGATCTGGGAGGGCGAGCTGCCCTTCTACTTCGACAGCGAAAGCAACAAGCTCAAGAAACGGCAGATGATCCAGAACATCGTGGTCACCGCCGAGGTGGCCGTCCAGGAACTGATCGAGACCGTGACCCGCCTGTTCAAGCCCGGCGTCAGCGGCAACAGCATCTTCGAAAACTACATCTCGCGGCGGCAGAAATCGATCGAGGTGAAGAAGAAGCTGATCCGCCTGCACACCAAGATCAACGATTATTTCACCCACAAGGACGACATCGCCCCCTCCGAAATCTTTTTCGACATCAACCAGTTCATGGAGAGCGACCTGAACTACCTCCTGTACAAGGATTGGAACGAGTTCCTGAGCTTCTACGACAACCTCAACCGCACCAACTTCTCCGCCGAGTTCGAGCCGACGCTGCGTGCCTTCCATTCGTACCTGACCCGGGTGCTGAAAGAGATCGTCAGCGAGAAGAAATAGGGCGTTGAGGCGAGTACACCCAGACATGAAGAGGCAAAAGCGATGTTCGGCTCGATAGGCTTCCCGGAGTTGCTCCTCATCTTCATTGTCGTGCTGCTGGTCTTCGGGCCCAAGAAGCTGCCCGAGTTCGCCAAGTTGCTGGGAAAGGTCGTGCATGAATTCCGCTCCACCGTCGACGAGGCCAAGTCGGCCATCCAGGAAGAGGTCTACAAGGAGGGGATGGCCGGCCACATGAAGGACATCAGCCGCGACGTCCGGGAGGCGCTGAACATCACCAGCGACATCGGCAGAGAGGTCAAGGATGCCCTCGATGTCGGCGGCAATCTCCGCCACGAATTCAAGGACGCCCTTGATATCTACGGCAACACTGACGAAAAACCCTCCACAGAGAACAAAAAGACGGATGGCGAAAACAAAAGCTAACGAGATGTCGTTCTTCGAGCACCTTGGCGAGCTGCGCAAGCGCATCGCCTGGTCGCTGGCGTTTGTTTTCGTGTTCTTCCTGGTCTCCTGGGCCTTTGTCGGCAAACTCTATTATTGGCTCTCACTGCCGGTGCTGAAGTTCATGACGCCCGGCCCGGGCGGCGAGGCCAAGCTGGCCTTCACGTCGCTGGCCGAGCCGTTCATGATGTACATCAAGGTGGCCTTCATCTCGGCGCTCTTCGCCGCCTCGCCCTTTATCTTCCACCAGCTGTGGCTCTTCATCGCGCCGGCCCTGTTCGCAAAGGAAAAGAAGTGGCTGGTTCCCTTCGTCATGGCCACGACCTTCTTTTTCGTCCTGGGCGGCGCTTTCGGCTATTTCGTGGTCTTTCCCCTGGCCTGCAAGTTCTTCCTGAACGTCGGCAAGGACTTCACCGCCATCATCACCATCAACGACTACTTTTCACTGGCCTTCCGCGTCCTCTTCGGCATCGCAGCCATTTTCGAGCTGCCGGTGCTGGTCTTTCTCCTGGCGAAACTGCGCATCGTCAGCGCCCGCTTCCTGCTGCGCTACTTCAAGTACGCCATCGTGGCCATCTTCATCCTGGCCGCCGTCATCACCCCCACCCCCGACATGATCACCCAGACCCTGTTCGCCGTGCCCATGATTCTGCTTTATCTGCTGAGCATCCTGATCGCGCGCCTGGTCAACCCCGGCAAAAAGGAAGAAGAATAATCCGATGCTGAAACCGGAAGAGAACACTGGAGCCAATGCAAGGATCATGGAAATGACCCTCGCGAAAGCCGTCCCGGCTGCGACATCCATCCCGGATTGACCCCGCAAATGGAAGGAGCCGCAACACCGGGCCGAAAAAGCTTTTTAGTCACGATGATCGGCCTGGGGATCATGCTGGCGTTCACCGGACTCATGGCGTTGGATCCTCGGAAAGCCGTTACCCAATACATTCACGATGTCTGGCAAACCGCTGACGGGTTGCCGCAAAATACGGTGAAAGCGATCACCCAGACCAAAGACGGATACTTGTGGCTGGGGACCCTGGAAGGGCTTGTCCGCTTTGATGGGGTGAGATTCACGATATTCGACACCCAGAATACGCCGGCATTGAAAAGCAACCGCATCGAAGCCCTGCTCGCCGGCAGGGATGGCAGACTCTGGATCGGGACCTATGGCGGCGGTTTGTGCCAATTGGCAGACGGCATGTTCAGGAGCTTTTCCTCCCGGGATGGTCTGGCCAGCAATTTCGTTATTTCTCTGGCCGAGGACCACGCGGGGAATATCTGGATCGGTACAAGAAGCGAGGGATTGATCCGCTACCAAAATGGGAGTTTCACCGCCTTTACCAGCAAAGATGGACTTGCTGGAGATGCCATTCAGTCTATTTGCGAGGATCGAAAAAAAGTCTTATGGATCGGAACCACCAGGGGATTGAACCGGCTGGTCGATGGAAAATTCTCCACGTTTTCCGTGACCAACGGCCTTTCCAACGACAATATTTCGGCGATTCTCGAGGACCGGACGGGCACCCTTTGGATCGGAACCGCCAGCGGGGAAATAGACGGCTACAAGGATGGCAAATTTTTCAACTACAAAAAAAGCCGCAAGGTGGAAGCGGATCGGATTTCAGCGCTCTTGCTGGACCAGGAGAACGTCCTGTGGGCGGGATCGACTGGTCAGGGGGTATGCCGCATCATCGGCGGCCAGCCTTCCTTCTTCAAGAAAGAACAAGGTCTGTCAGCGGACATCA
>JAQUQF010000189.1 GCA_028749105.1 Acidobacteriota bacterium
AGCTCCCTGAAGCGGTCAACACCGAGAACCGGGAATTCGACCCCTATGTCTCTCCCACCGAGGACCTGTTGATCTTCGCATCCAGCCGGCCGGGGGGGCAGGGGATGAGCGATCTCTATGTCAGTTTCCGCAATGCCGCGGGTGGCTGGACGGATGCGGTCAACCTGGGTGAAAAGATCAACTCTCCCGGTCCGGAGTTCTGCCCCATGCTCTCCCCGGACGGAAAATACCTCTTTTTCACAAGCTTCCGCGTCGAACAGGGACTCGTGCCGGAAACCCCCTTCGAGCGCGCCGATTTCTACAAGGCGCACAACCTGCCCGGCAACGGCCTGGGCGACATCTATTGGGTCGACGCCCGGGTCATTAATGAACTCCGCCCAAAGGAATGAACTCAAATATGGGACAAGCTCATTTCGCCGTCTTCTGGCTGCTGGCGGTTCAGCTCATGACCGTGTTACCCCAGGCCCAGGCCAAGACAACCCTTGCTGATGGCAAGATCGTCATCGGCGAAACGATCACCGTTCACTCCAAGCACCTGAACCGGGGGATGACCATCGACGTCTGCCTGCCGCAGGACTATGCCGGTGGCGAAAAGCGCTATCCCCTGCTGTTGACCTGCCAGAGCCACTTTTTACACATCAGCGGCATTGCGGCCGATCTGGCCAGAAGGGGGAGCGCACCGGAAATGATCGTGGCCGGCGTGCGCAACTACTCCTCGGACGACTTCATCCCAGAGAAGATCAGCGGCCATCCGTATTCCGGAGGCGCCGACCGTTTCATCTCCTTTTTTCACGACGAACTGATCCCGAACCTGGACGAACGCTACCGCACCCGGCCCTTTCGCATCTTCTATTCCGGCTCCTTCGGCGGCGGCTTCGCCGTCTACGCTTTCCTGACCCGGCCGGATGTTTTCAACGCCTGCCTGGCCGCTGCGCCGGCCATCGACTACGAGGGCGGCAGCAACCTGATCATGAGCAACGCCCGTTCCTGGCTGGCGCAAAACGCCTACCGGAATCGGTTTCTCTACATGGGCGTCGAGAATGAACCCCGGCTCATCCCCCTGCTCGAGCGGTTAAGCTCCCTCATCGGCCAGGCCGCTCCGCCGGGATTGAGATGGCGATACCGTCCCTATTTGGATGAGGATCATACGTCGATCGTCAACCAGGTGGTCCATCATGGGCTGCGATTCGTCTTTTCGGCCACGAGCGACATCCCCGCTGATATCATCGGCCGGGGGAGCGACGCGATCCGGGAGTACGCGGCCGGCCTGGCCGCGGCATTCGGTTATGACATCGGCCTGACCGATATCGCATTTCACCGGGCGGTCAATGCCTACATGGAGCAGGAGCGCATCAACGACGCGATCGGATTACTGCACTTTCAGCTGCAGTTCAAGCCCGATGCGGAATTGGCCTGGCTGAGTCTCGGCCGCGCGTATGAAGCGAACGGGCAATTGGCGGCCGCCAGAACCGCATTGCGGTATGCCCGCGAAAAGGCCATGGCGAATTCGTCCCCGCATCTCGGCATCTTTACCGCCGCGCTCGATCAGATCGAGCAAAAACTGGCAAAACAACCGGAAGCAAAGTGAACATGAACGCTCTACACTTCACTGCCGGCTTGATTTCGGCTGGCGTCGGCTCTGGGATGCCCGACCCCGGGCCAGGCCTGACGTGAATGATATTTAGAGGCCATACCTGTTTAAAACGAGTTCGTTTTCAGGTAGAATCAGCCCGGAAGAAGCTGCGACTGGATGCGAGAAAGCATGAAAAATAATACCGATCACTTGAAAGAGAGCTGGAGGCTTCAGGCCGGAACCGTCATCAGGAATTTCAAAAAACGGGGCATCGACGGCATTTACTGCGAAAGCCGCGCCGACGCGGTGCTCGAGATCTGCCGCCATATCCCGGCCGGTTCGCTGGTCGGCCTGGGCGGCTCGGAGACGATCATTGAATCGGGCCTTCTCGATGCCCTGCGCAAGATGAACCTGCGCCTTCTCGACCGCTACAAGGAAGGCGTGAGCAAGGAGGAGATCAACGAAATGCGTCTCCAGGGATTGCTCTCCGACATCTTCATCATGAGCAGCAACGCCGTCAGCGCCGACGGCCGGCTGGTCAACATCGACGGCACCGGCAACCGCGCGGCGGCGCTCATCTTCGGGCCGAAGAAAGTGATCGTCCTGGCCGGCATGAACAAGGTCGCTCCCGGCCTGGATGCGGCCATCGCCCGCGCCCGCAATGTCGCGGCCACGGCCAACAGCCTGCGCGTCGGCGTCGACACCCCCTGCTCGCACACCGGCTTCTGCCAGGATCCGCACTGCCACCCGCCCCAGCGCATCTGCTGCCAACTGGTCGTCACCGAAAGCTGCATGACCCCCGGCCGCATCCGCGTGGTCCTGGTCGGCGAGGACCTGGGGTACTGAGGAGCAGTCATGAGCGGCGCGCCTGAAGTGATCATCCGCGAAATGACGGCGGCTGACCTCGATTTTGCCACCGCCCTGACCCACCAGGCCGGCTGGGCCAGCGAGAGCCTCGATGCTTTCGCTGCCTTCCTGGCCCACGACGCAAGCGGCTGCTTCATTGCCGAGGCGGGGAGCGAGAAGGCGGGGGTCTGCATCGCCACAAAATACGCCCGCCACGGCTTTATCGGCGAATTGATCGTGAGCAAGCACCTGCGATTGCTTGGGATCGGCCTGCTGCTGTTCCAGAAAGCCCTCGATCACCTTCTTGCGGCTGGAGTGGAGAGCATCTGCCTGGACGGCGACCTGAACGCCGTCTCCTACTACGAGAAGATGGGCTTCCGCAAGGTATGCCGCTCCCTGCGCTTCCGCGGCAAGTTCAAGGGCAGGAAGCACGACCACATTCGCGCCCTGCGGCCGGAGGAAATGGACCGCCTGTGCGCGCTGGACCGGGAGTTCTTCGACGACGACCGCTCGTTCTTTCTGCGCTGGCGCGCCGAGAAATTCCCGCGCCTGTGCATGGTTGCCGAGCGGGAAGGCCGCATCAACGGCTGGATCATGGCCCGCCCGGGAGACGGGGTGCTGGCCGTGGGGCCCTGGGCGGCGCTCGAGCCCAGCGACGCCGCTCCCCTGCTTGAGCACCTGGCCAGCGAGCACGGCACCGAGTACTTCCGCCTCGGAGTCCTGGAAAAGAACACCGCTGCCGTGCAGCTGCTTCGCTCCTGGCCCGGCCTGCAGGAAGGGATCCATTCCTGGTTCATGGTGCGCCATTCGTCTGCCCCCGCCAGCGGGGACCCCGTTGAGGCGCGGCGGGACGGCCTGCAGCGGCAGCTGGGCGATCACCCGGCCCTGTACGCCATCGGTTCCGGCGCCAAGGGCTGAAAGGGCCTGGAATGCCCGAACTTCCCGTCGCCGTCCTGTCGGACATCCACGGTAACCGCTGGGCCCTGGAGGCCGTACTGGAAGATATCCGCCGCCGCGGCATCGACAGCATGGTCAACCTCGGCGATTGCCTATACGGGCCGCTGGACCCGGCCGGCACGGCGGGGATCCTCTTGGAACTGGGCATGCCGACCGTGCGCGGCAACGAGGACCGCATCCTGCTGGATGAAGCGAGCCGGCACCCCGATTCGCCTTCGCTGCCTTTTGTCCAGGCCCGGCTGCGGCCCGCGCACGTCCGCTGGCTGCGGGCGCTCCCCTTGACCATCGCCATCAAGGAAATTTTTTTCCTGTGCCACGGCTCCCCGGGATGCGACAATGCGTATCTTGTGCGCGAGGTCACCCCAACGGCATGCCGGCTACTGCCGCCGGCAACCATCGCCCCCAAGCTGGCCCAGATCGCCCAACCTGTCGTGCTTTTCGGCCACGACCACCTGCCGGCGCTGCTGAGCCTGCCCGACGGCCGCCTGCTGGTCAACCCGGGCAGCGTCGGATTGCCGGCCTACTGCGACGTTCTGCCCTTTCCCCATGCCATGGAGGCCGGATCGCACCATGCCCGCTACGGCATCGTGACCCGCGTGCGGGCGGGATTCGCGGTCGAGCATGTCGCCGTTGCCTACGACTGGCGCAGCGCCGCGGCCGCCGCCGCCGGGAACGGCCGCCCCGACTGGGCCGAGTACCTGCGCACCGGCCGGGTTGGCCCATGAATTCCAATGCGATCCCCAGGACAAAAAGCCGGGGGGGCAATCGCCATCCAGCGCCTTGCACGTTGATCCCGACCGGAGTACAATAGCCGGCAAGTGAAGAATCCATGCGCCTGAACAGCGAATTGATCAATACCATGCTGGCCATCCTGCTGCCCATCGTGTTCGGCTGGCTGCTG
>JAQUQF010000011.1 GCA_028749105.1 Acidobacteriota bacterium
GTCCCCATGCTGGCCGATGATGATCTGCGCCGCCTCACCATGCCCCTCGGCTACTGGGCGGGGAAGAAAGATGTCTTGCTGCCCACAAAAAAGATCGCCAAGCGCCTGCGCCGCCTCGTCCCTCATGCCGACATCTTTATCGACAAGAAAGGCGGTCACGGCTATCATCCGCCCCCCGTCGCCCTGCGCGAATGGCTGCGTCAAGCCTTACCCAAAGAAATACTATAGTTTCTTCCTGACCGCGGCGAGCTTGCTTTTCATGGAGATTTTTTTGTCGCGGCGGTCGTCGATGCGCAGCGTGGTCGAGACGCGCAGGGCGCCCATGCGGAACGGCGCCTCGTGCATGGCCTTCACCGCCTCGACGACCTCGTCCATCTCGCCTTCCAGAACGGTAGACATGGGAGTGAGCATGGACTTGAGGCGCGGGAACTTTTTCAGAACCTTCTCGACCGCGGCGACGTAGGCGCTCAGCGAGGGCGAAGCGGTCCCCAGCGGCACTACCGTCACTTCGGCGACGACCCTGCCCATATTCGTCCTCGCGCGCTCCCGGCTATTTCTTCACCTTGGCCAGGATGTCCTTCATCAGCTCCTTGGGCACGGTGAAGGTGAGCATCTTGAGCTTGACGTAGTCGCCGCGGAAGAAATAATAGCCCTCGTGCCTGCCCCAGCGGGCCGAGCGCCCCGAGTCCTTGACCAGGAACCAGTCGTGGCCCTTGTAGTTCTTGTAGCCGACGATATGGATGCCGTGGTCGTCCTCGGTGGTGCGGTTGGCGATGCGGAACTCGCGCGCGTCCTGGTCGATATACTCGCTTGGGATGTCGAAGCTGGGGACGAAGCAGACATCCTGGAAGCCCAGCTTGCCGGCTTCAGAGACGTCGCCGCCGATGCCCACGCTGCAGCCGGCCTTGACCGCCTTGAGGATCAGGGCGTACCACGCGTCGAGAGGCACGTTGAGGTACTCCTTGCTGTGCCACCAGTTGTCGGGGACGGCGTATTCCTGGAAGGTATAGAAAGGATAAAAGCTGGTCGACATGACGTCGACGTAGTTGTCCATGTCCAGCCTGGTCTCGTTTTTCAAGAACTCCAGCGGGGTCATCTCCCTGCCGTCGTAGGTGAAGGTTCTGGGCGGCGCCCCCAGGTGCTTGTCCAGGATGACGGCCACGTGCCTGAGGACGTCCTCCTCGTTCCAGAGGTTGTTGGCCTTCACGTAGTCGAGGAATGCCTTGACTTCCGTGATCAGGCGCTCGTGGTCCAGCTTCTCGCTGCCGGCAGGATAGCCGGGATAGGCCGCGGCAGGGACGATGCCGTATGTTTTCCAGATGCGGTTGATGGCGTTGCTCTCGCCCCCCTCGGCCACCAGCGAGGCGCCGCGCTCGCGCACGAAGCGCCGCACTTTCTCGAGATATTCGAAATAGACGGTCCACATCTCGGACAGCTTGATTTTCCTGCCGCTCAGGCGGAAAATCTCCGACTCGTAGTACGACGTGGTGGCGAAGCTCCAGCAGGTGTTGGTGTTGTACTGGGCGACGGGAGGGAAGTGAAAAACGGGGTTGCACGCGGCCGGCGACGGCGGCGGATTGACCCCGGCCATATCGGAGAGGAAAGTGCGCTCCTGTTCCTTGTCCTTGGCTTTTTCCTCGGATTGTCTCTTGCGGATCTTGGCCGTTTCCTCGTCCAGGGCGGCCTGCTCCTTTTCCCGGGCCTCTTCCATGGCCTTCAGCAGCGGGTCGGCATAGCGCTTCTCATACTTTGCCTTGTTCTTCGCGCCGGCAATGAGCGGGGCGGCGAAGCCGCACAGGGAGAGGCAGAGCAGCAAAACAAAGATTTTTTTCATGGTCGCTCCTTTTAGTATCAGAACTCCGCGCTCTTGGGGGTGCGCGGGTAGGGGATGACGTCGCGGATGTTCTCCATGCCGGTCAGGTACATGACCGCCCGCTCGAAGCCCAGGCCGAAGCCGGCGTGCGGGGCGCCGCCGAACTTGCGCAGGTTGAGGTACCATTCATAGTCCTCGACCTTCAGCCCCATTTCCATGATCCGCTTCTTGAGGACATCGTGGCGCTCCTCGCGCTGGCTGCCGCCGATGATTTCGCCGACGTCGGGGACCAGCAGGTCCATGGCGGCCACGGTGCGGTTGTCGTCGTTCAGGCGCATGTAGAAGGCCTTGATCTCCTTGGGGTAGTCGGTGACGAAGACGGGCTTCTGGAATATCGTTTCGCTCAGGTAGCGCTCGTGCTCGGTCTGCAGGTCCTTGCCCCATTCGGGGGGGAAATTGAATTTCATGTCCGCTTGCTGCAGCAGCTCGACGGCCCGGGTGTAGGTGACGTGCTCGAACTTCGCCTCCACGACATGCTGCAGGCGCTGCAGCAGCGAGGTGTCGATGAAGCGGTTGAAGAACTCCATCTCCTGGGGTGCATGCTCCAGGACGAAGCGGATGACGAATTTCAGCATGTCCTCGGCCAGTTCCATGTTGTCGCCCAGGTCGGCGAAAGCGATCTCGGGCTCGATCATCCAGAATTCGGAGGCGTGGCGCTGGGTGTTGGAATTCTCGGCGCGGAAGGTCGGGCCGAATGTGTAGACCTTGTTGAAGGCCAGGCAGAAACCCTCGACGTTCAATTGGCCGCTGACGGTCAGGTTGGTCTCGCGGCCGAAGAAATCCTGGCTGAAGTCGATCGCGCCCCGCTCGTCCAGGGGGGGCGACTTGGGGTCGAGGGTGGTGACGCGGAACATCTGCCCCGCCCCCTCGGCGTCGCTGGCGGTGATGATCGGCGTGTGCACGTAGACGAAGCCGCGTTCATGGAAGAACGTATGCAGGGCGTAAGCCAGCAGGCTGCGCACGCGGAAGACGGCCATGAAGGTGTTGGTGCGCGGCCGCAGGTGGGGGATGGTGCGCAGGAACTCGAAGGAGTGGCGCTTCTTCTGCAGCGGGTAATCCAGGGCCGACAGGCCGATGGCCTCGATGGCTTCGGCCTTCAGCTCGAAGGGCTGGCCGGCGGCGGGCGAGGGCACCAGAGTGCCGGTCACCTTCAAGGAGGTCCCCAGCGGGAACTTGGCCACCGTTGCGAAGTTGGCCAGCTTGTCGCTGTAGACGACCTGCAGGTTCTTGAAGCAGGAGCCGTCGTTCAATTCGATGAAAGCAAAATTCTTCGACTCGCGCTGGGTGCGGATCCAGCCGCGGACTTCCAGCTCCTGGTTGAGCAACTGCCCTGCTTCAGCAAAAATTTTCCTGACGGCCGTCCAGCCCATTGCCTCACCTCGCTGATTTCCTAATTGTAGCGCAAAACCCCTTCCCGGGCAATCCTTCCCGCCCGGTGTCCCGTAGCTCCTATTGACTTGCATCGTGTTTCGTTACAAAATGCGGCCATGAAAAACACGATGACATCGACTGGCAAAACCATTGTATTTGTAGGGATCTTGTTCTTCTGCCTTTCCGGCGCGGCATCCGTATATGGGGGGGACGATGTCCTGGCCAAGCTCAACCTCTCCCCGGCCGCGGCAAAGGAAGACGTCCTGGACTCGCTGACCAGCGGCTCCGTCTACAATGAGGCGGCGATGAAGGCGTTCAAGATGCTGCCTGCTCCATCCCGGGCGGCGCTCGTTACCGCCGGGCTGGGCTGGATTAAAACCTATGCCGCTTCGGCCGAATTCGCCGACGCGTACGGGAAATTCCGCGAGAAGGAAAAGCCGCAGCCCCCGGCGCCGCGCCCCTCCGCCGACGACGAGATCAAGAAAATGAAGGCCGATACGGAGAAAAGCATCGCCGAGATGCGCAAGAACATGGCCGCCATGGACGCCGAGACGAAAAAAACGATGGAGGGGGTCATCAAGGAGATGCGCGCCCAGATGGTGCGCATGGAGGAGCCCGGGCAGCGCGACCTCATGCGCCAGATGACGGAGATGTCGGTTGCCGAGGACAAGCAGCGGCATGAAAATGAGCTCAAGGAGTGGGAGCAGCGGTATCCCGCCGATTCCCGGGCGCTGATCAAAAAGCGCATCCACGACTTCCTGGCCGCCAGCGCTGACGTCGATTTCTCGGCCAAGCTGGAACCGCGCGGCGACAAGATGATCTTCGCCCGTGAAGAATACGAGGAGAAATCCCCCGAATGGAAGTTGTGTTACCGCGCCGGAAAAGAGGCGACCGAAGCGGCCCGCGCCTTTGCCAGAAACTGGCTGACGGAGCTGGAAAAGACCGTTAAATGAAAACCGTCGTTTTTTACTATACGGGAACGGGCAATTCGCTGTGGTCGGCGCGGCAATTGGCCGAGAAACTGGGCGGCGCGAAACTGCTGCACATGAAGTGCGCCGATGCCCTGGCGGCAGGCGAAGCCGAAGTGGTCGGCTTCGTTTTCCCTGTCCACGTGTGGGGCCTGCCGCTTCCGGTCGTGGAGTTCGTCAAAAAGCTCTCCCTGCGCCCGGAGACGTACCTGTTCGCCCTGGCGGTGAACGCCGGCCAGGTCTCGCGCACCCTGGTCCAGCTGCAGGAAATGCTCGCTCGGCGCGGCTTGAAGCTTGCCGCCGGCTTTGACATCGTCCTGCCCAGCAACTACATCCCCTGGGGCGGGGCCGCCCCGGCCGAAAAGCAGCAGGAGCGTTTCGCCGCCGCCCGCGCCCGGCTGGAGGAGGCGGCCGCCTGCATCTCCGCTCGCGAGGCCGGTCCGGTGGAGATGGGCCCCTTGTGGCAGCGCATCGTTTTCACGGCCATTTACAAGATGAGCTTCAACCAGGTGCACAAAATGGACAAGGATTTCTGGTGCGACGACACGTGCAATGCCTGCGAGATATGCGTCCGCATCTGCCCGGCGGGGAACATCGAAATGAAAAAAGGCCGGCCGGCCTGGAAGCATCAGTGCGAGCAGTGCCTGGCCTGCATCCAGTGGTGCCCGCAGGAGTCGATCCAGTTCGGCAAAAAGACGCCGGCCTACGAGCGTTATCGGCACCCGGAAGTGTCGTTGCCCGACATGATTGCCGGAGTCGGGGGGCGTTGACCACTCATCTGCTATAGTTGGATTTCGTTTCCCTGCGCCCGTTGGCATCCCGATTTTTCCTTGGGCCGCCGATCGCCAGGCAGGCCAGGGCCAGCAGCCCGATCCCGTATTCCCATGCCTGGCTGGTGATGTGGATGACGAAGCCCGCTTCCTTGATGTTGGCCGCCGGGATGCGCAAGGCGGAAAAAACAATGGCGAAGGCCAATTCCCAGGTGCCAAAGCCGGCCGGTCCATGGATGGGGAGCATGGCTGACATCTCAGTCGCGGCCAGGCCGAAACTGAAAAGGGAAAAATTTTTCAGGCCGATGCCCAGGTGCAGCACGCCTTCAAACAACAAAAAATTCTGCACATACTTGCAGAGGCGGCTGGCGAAGCTGATCGCCAGGAGCTTCAGCCGCTCTGAGTTCTTCCCGTGCGCCAGCAGATAGTTGCTGATGGCACGCACTGTCCTCTCGATCCCGGCCGGCTGCCGGCGTCGCAGTTTGTTTTTTTTCAGGAAAAACTGAAAAAATGGCTGCGAGAAGAACAGAACCAGGGCTGAAACGGCGAACAGGGCCACCATGGCGGCGACAAAGGGCCAGCGGCTCATTCCGCTTTCGAAAAACAGCAGCAGCCCCCCCAGCATCAGGGTGAGGGCGATGGAATCGTAAAAGATGGAGACAACGAAGCTGGTTGCGCCTTCTTCCAGGGCGATCCCCCTTTTCTTCGTCAGCCAGGAATAGAATGCCAGGGAAGCCGTGCGCCCCGGCAGGAGGTCGACCGAGAAATTGCGCACCAGCGTGATCAGGAATAACTCTCCGAACTTCAGCTTGCCCGCCAGCAGGACATGGTATTGCCATGTGCGCATAATGGTTCCCAGGAGCGAGATGGAAATGAAAGCGAGCAGGTAGCCCCGGGGAATATTCAGGAGGCTGGCCGCGATGTCTCGTGCGGAGACATTCCGGAAAAAAGCGGCGACAATGGCGGCCAAGACGGCCGCAGGAATCATGATGTTCCTGACGAATCCGCCAAGTCGCCAACCCCGGTTTTTGGCGATGTCCAACGGCTGCCGGACCGGCATCGTGGAATTCAGGGCCGCGGCCCGCCGGAAAGACGACGTGCCGGGCTCATGCCTGGAGCTGGCCCCTGATCTCGGAAAGGCTCTTGATCTTCAGCCGTTCCATCTCCGCCTCGATCTCGCCGGTGATGCGCAGGGCGGCCGCTGGTTCGCGAAAATTGATCGTGCCGATCTGGACGGCGGCGGCGCCGACCAGGAAATATTCCAGGACGTCGTGGCCGCTGGCGATGCCGCCCATGCCGATGACCGGGACATAGGCGCGGCGGCAGACCTCGCGGACCAGCCTCAGGGCCAGAGGCTTGATAGCCGGCCCGGAAAGGCCGGCATAGACGTTGGCGAAAACGGGCCGGCGCGTGGTGATGTCGACGGCCATCCCAAGGAAGGTGTTGACCAGGGAGAGGGCGTCGGCACCGGAGTCCTGGGCAGCCTGGGCCACGGCGACGATGTCAACGGCGTTGGGCGACAGCTTGACGATCAGGGGCTTGCGCACCCTGTCCTTGACCTGGCGGACCAGGCGGGCCGTGTGGCCGGCATCCTGTGCCGGGCAGGCGCCCCCCTGGCGAACATTGGGGCAGGAGATGTTCAGCTCCAGCATGGCCACTTCGTCCATGGCCGAGAATAGTGCCGCCACCTCCGCGAACTCTTCGTCGTCCTCGCCGCAGACATTGACGATGATCGGCACCGCGGTCCTTGCATGCAAGCGGCGGATGATCTCCTGGAGAGCCGCGCTCCCCGGTCCGGCCAGGCCGATGGAATTCAGCAGCCCCGCCGGCGTCTCGTGCAGGCGCGGCGGCGGGTTTCCCGGGCGCGGGTCTCTGAAAATGCCTTTCATGACGATGGCGCCGAGTATATCGAGGTCATAGAACGGCAGGAATTCCTCTCCGTAGCCGAAGGTGCCCGACGCCGTGATCAGCGGGCTCTTCAGGACGCGGAAGCCCAGGTCGACGCTCAAGTCGGCCATTGGATCTCCTCCAGGGGGAAGACGGGGCCCTCGTCACAGACCTTGCGGTAGGTGCCGGAGACGGTGCGGACGGCGCAGCCGTGGCAGACACCGAAACCACAGCCCATCAGGGCTTCCAGCGAGGCATGGTTCTCCAGACTGCGCCCCTTCAGCATCAGGGCCAGCCGGGCCAGCATGGCCTCGGGACCGCACGAGAGGGTGACGTCCGCTCGCTCCTCGCGCACGATCCTTTCCAGGCCGTCGGTGAGGAGCCCCTTTTGGCCGAGCGAACCGTCCTCGCTAAAAATGAAGAGTGCCTGCAGGCGCAGGGCCTTGATGCGGTCCAGCAGCTGCAGGTCGGCCCGGGTGCGGCCGCCATACAGCAGGAGGAGCGGTCTTCGCTCGGCATAAACCTGGGCGTAATGGAACAGAGGGACAATGCCGCGCCCGCCGGCAATGAGCAGGACGCGCTTGCCCGGAATTTCCGGGAAGGAGTTGCCCAAAGGGCCGAGGATGTCCAGGCTGTCGCCGGGGCCAAGGGCGGCGAGCATGCGCGTGCCGCGACCCCGCGCCTGGTAATACAGCCAGATGTAAGGCGGCCTGCTTTCCAGGATGCCAAGCGGCCGGCGCAGCAGGGGATCGAACGAGGGAGAAACACGTACCATGACGAAATTTCCCGGCTTGGCGGCGCCGGCGTTCCGTGGGGCGGCGATCTTCAGCAGGTAGTAGTCGCCGCCGAGAGAGCGGGCGTCTTCGATGAGACCGCGTTCGTCTTGCATATTGGCATTATGCCACTCTTTTTCCCGACTGTAAACATGACGGATCCCGCGGCGGGAGGCCGGGGGGCAGAACGATGCCTGCGCCGGGGGCTATCTGGCGGCGGCGGAAGTCTCCATCGTGGAAACGAGGGCGCGCGCTTCAACGGCGCTGGGAGTCTCGGCGAATTCGGCGAGAATCCGCTTGAGGGTCGCGATCGCCTCATCGTTGCGCTTGTCGCGGATATTCAGCTTGGCCAGTTGCATGAGGACGAGTTCCTTGGCCATGGCAGTATTCTTGTTGGCCAGCAGGCGCTCCAGCTCGCCCCGGGCCTCGGCGCCCTTGCCCCCGGCGGCGAGCACCTGGGCAAGAAGGGCATGCTTTTCATCGTTGACCAGGGCCACGCGGCTCTTGGCCATCGCCGCCAGGACGGTCTCGGCTTTTTGCAGATCGCCCTTTTGGTAGTAGAGGGCGGCGAGGAAAAGGTGCCCCGCTGCCGAGATGCCCCTGCCGAACTTCATCCCCTGCAAGGCAGCGATCTTCTGCTCCACGCCCATCTTTTCGTCGTGCTGGATGCGAAATGCCTCAGCGTAGCGCCGGTTCTCGCCGCTGGAGCTCATATTGTTGAACAGGAACACGGCCAGCAGTATGACGGCGGCCAGGGCGACGACTCCGGCGCCGATGAGCAGCGGGCGTCGATAGCTCTTGAAGAAAGCGAGGGCTTGCTGCATGAAGTGGACGAACGGGTCGGCTTTCAGGTGTTCCTTTTCCTTTTTTTTCATGGTGACCTCAATATTGCGCCTGAGATGACTCGAACATCCAACCCTGGGATTAGGAATCCCATGCTCTATCCTTTGAGCTACAGGCGCAAGACTACACCCATATCATTTTTCGCCGTTCCTGTCAATTGACCTGAGGACCCAATCATGCTACAGTAAAATGACAGGAGCGGCCGTTCGAGAGCGGGAAAATGAAGAACAAGAACATCAAGGGCGTGCGTCTGATCATGGCGGCCAGCGTTCTGCTCTTCATTGTCTTCGTCATCCTGCGCATCTATTTCGAGGAAAGCAAGAACTTCTCGCCTCTGGCCCTGAAGAGCAATACCGTCATCTTCGGCCTGTGGATCATCATCATCCTCTTCGGCTTGACCTTTCTGTTCATCCTGGCGCGCAACATCCTGAAAATGTACCTGGAGAAGAACCAGGGCGGCGCCGGGCACCGCTTCAAGAACCGGCTGGTCTTCTTCTTCATCGCCTTCTCCATCGTCCCGACCCTGCTGCTGTTTTTCTTCGCCACCGACGTCATCTCGCAGAGCATCGAGCAGTGGTTCAAGACGCCCGTTGAGAACATCATGAAGAACGTCGACGAGGTCAAGGCCAACTATTACGGAAAGATCAACGAGGATCTCGAGCATTATTCGGGACTGATCGCCGCCATGATCCAGCAGAAGCGGATGTACACCGAGGACAACCGCAGCTTCCTGCAGAACAAGCTCAAGGAGAAGATGCTGGAGTACAAGCTCGACGTGATCAACATCTACCGCAACCGCAACGAGGTCTTCGCCATCTTCAACCCGCGCATCCCCATGCAGGAATACAAGAGCCTGCCCCTGACCGTCGTCTATCGCGGCCTGGGCGGCGCCGGCTTCACCACCATCGACGCCCTCAAGACCGGCGAACTCATCCGCAACGGCGTGGCCTTCGACATCGAGCAGGGCGACAAGATGCTGATCATCACCGGCAAATACTTCCCCGAGAGCTACACGCGCAGCCTGAACGCGCTGGCGGGCATGGTCAACAAGCACAACCAGATGCGCATCCTGCGCGACCCGGTCAAGAACACCTATATCCTGCTGTTTCTGTTCATCACCATCCTGATCATCTTCTCGGCTTCCTGGCTGGGCTTCTACCTGGCCAAGGGCATCACCGTGCCCATCGAGAAGCTGATCGCCGCCACCTCCGAGATCGCCAAGGGCAATCTCGATGTGCGCATCGACTACGCCGCCGAAGACGAGTTCAACACCCTGATCAACGAGTTCAACCGCATGGCCAGCGACCTGAAGGAGAACAACGACAAGCTGAACCGGCGCACCATCCAGCTGCGCCACCGCCGCAGCTACATCGAGACCATCCTGAAGAACATCACCTCCGGCGTCATGGCCTTGAATTCGCGGGGCGAGATCATCGCCATCAACCCCGAGGCCGCCCGCATGCTGTCGCTGGATGTGGAGACGGCCACGCGCAAGAATTACACCGCCGTGATTTCGGAGACCATCTACCAGGATGTCCGCGAGCTGATCGGCAAGGCCCTCGAGACGCGCTTCAAGCTGATCGAGAAGGAGATCGACGTCAAGCTGCAGGGCAAGTACATCAACATGGCCGTCAAGGTCACGCAGCTGCGCAACCCGATCAACAGCCGCTTCGCCGGGCTGCTGGTGGTGCTTACCGATTTGACCGAGCTGATCAAGGCCCAGCGCATGCTGGTCTGGCGCGAGGTGGCCAAGCGCATCGCCCACGAGATCAAGAACCCGCTCACCCCCATCCAGATCTCCTCGCAGCGCATTTTGCGCAGCCTGGACCAGCCGCCGGAAAAGTTCCGCGCCATCGTCGAGGACAGCCTGAACATCATCCTGCAGGAACTGGACTCGATCAAGAACCTGGCCGAGGAATTCGGCAACTTCGCCCGCCTGCCCGAGATCAAGTTCAGCCAGGGCGACGTCAACGAGATCCTGGAGAAGCTGGTATCCGTCTACACGTCCGTTTACCAGAACGTCCAGTTCAAGGTCAGGCTCGACGTGGACCTGCCGCCGCTGATCAAGCTGGATGTCGAGCAGATCAAGCGTGTTTTCATCAACATCATCGACAACGCCCTGCAGGTCATGGACAACCAGGGCGAGATCGAAATTGCCACCCATTTCAACACCGAGAGCAAGTTCATTACCGTCGAGATCGCCGACAGCGGGCCCGGCATCAGCGACGAGGACAAGCAGAAAGTGTTCCAGCCCTATTTTTCCAAGAAAAGCTCGGGCACCGGACTGGGCATGGCCATCGCCTACAACATCGTCGAGGAGCACAACGGCATGATCGCGATCAACGACAATCAGCCCCGCGGGGCGCGGTTCGTCATCGAGCTCCCGGCTTAAGCCGGGGCGCAACGGGGAGACGCTGAACATGGCGGAACGCATGCTGCCGATCCGTGAGATCGCCGCCCGCTTCGGCATAGACGAGGCGGAGTTGTATTATTACGGCCCCTACAAAGCCAAGCTGGAGCCTTCGCTGGCCCGGCGCCTGGCCCGCTGCGAGAACTGCGGCCGCCAGGTGCTGGTCACTGCCACCACGCCGACGCCGGCGGGCGAGGGCAAGACCACCACCGCCATCGGCCTGTCGATGGCCCTGAACCGCATCGGGGTGACGTCCATCGTCACCCTGCGCGAGCCGTCGCTGGGCCCGGTGTTCGGCATGAAGGGCGGCGCCACCGGCGGCGGCGCCTCGCAGGTGCTGCCCGCCGACGAGATCGATCTGCACTTCACCGTCGACATCCACGCCGTCACCACCGCCAACAACCTGCTGGCGGCCATGATCGACAACCACATCCAGCAGGGCAACCGCCTGGGCATCGACACGCGGCGCATCGCCTGGCGCCGGGTGATCGACATGAACGACCGCGCCCTGCGCGAGATCGTCATCGGCCTGGGCGGCCGGCAGAACGGCTTCGCCCGCGAGGACGCCTTCAACATCTCCGTGGCCTCCGAGGTCATGGCCGTGCTCTGTCTGGCCGATGACTTCCAGGACCTGAAGGATCGCCTGGCCCGGATGGTCATCGGCTTCACCTCGAAGAACAAGCCCATCACCGCCGCCGACCTCAAGGCCGTGGGCTCCATGGCGCTGCTGCTCAAGGACGCCGTCAAGCCCAACCTGGTGCAGACCTCGGAGGGGACGCCGGCCATCATCCATGGCGGCCCGTTTGCCAACATCGCCCACGGCACCAATTCCATCCAGGCCATGCGCCTGGCCCAGGCCCTGGCGCAGGTTACGGTCACCGAGGCCGGCTTCGCCTCGGAGCTGGGCGGCGAGAAGTTCCTGGATTTCGTCAGCCGTACGGGGAAGTTCAACGTCGACGCCGTGGTGCTGGTCACCACCCTGCGGGCGTTGAAGTACCACGGCGGCGCCGGCAGGGACATCCTGGCCGAAAGGAACATCGAGGCCCTGGTCAAGGGCTTCGACAACCTGGACAAGCACATCGAGAACATGCAGCTTTTCGGGGTGCCGCTGATCGTGGCCATCAACTATTTTCCCGACAATGATGCCGAGGAGCTGGCGCTCACGGTGAAGCACGTCTCCACGCGCAAGGTCAAGGCTTTTGTCAGTGACCCCTACAATAAGGGGGGCGAGGGCTGCCTGGACCTGGCGCGGGCGGTCGAGGAGGCCACGCGCTCCGGGGCGACGGTGCGCCCCATCTACGAGCCGGAGTGGAGCATTCCCAAGAAGATAGAGACCATCGCCACGACCATGTACGGCGCTGCGCGCATCAACTACACCCGCCAGGCGCGCAAGGACATCGAGCTGCTCAACGAGCTCGGCTACGACAAGCTCCACGTGATCATTGCCAAGACGCCCAACTCGCTCTCCGACGACCCCAAGGCGCTGGGCCGGCCGCGCGATTTCGATGTCGACGTCGACCGCCTCTTCCTCTCCGCCGGCGCCGGCTTCGTGGTCGCCGTCTGCGGCGAGATCATGCTCATGCCCGGGCTGCCCAAGAGCCCGGCAGCTGAAACGATCGACATCGACGCCCAGGGCAACATCAGCGGATTGTTCTGATTCTTGCGAAGACTGCCTTCATCCGGGAGCGAGAGGAAATCATCCGCATCCTGCGGCACCTCAAGATGTGGCCGATCGCGTACCCCAACCCCCGGGTGTCGATGCCAGGACTTCTCCGTTTAATATCAACCTGCTGCGAAAAATATCAGATTAAGAAAGACGTTCCATAGTCCGGGAAGCGGAGCATTCGTGTTCAGGGCAAAATGACGATATTGGGCCATTTTGCAGGCACTTTTGAGTAAGCCGGCTCACCTGGAGCCGGAGGCATGAGAGATTCAAATAGACGCACAGCCATTGATTGCAATTTCATCTGATTATTTTTAGAATCCTGTCATGGGAGAAATTGATTTTCCTGTCAGACCGCGGGGCTCGTCTTCAAGCCGACCTGCAGCCACCTTGAGGAGTGGGATGCTCTCGTCGCGATGTCCTGGAGGAACCGCGGGTGTTTTCCCGAGGGAGGGAAATGGCTGGATCAGTCTCCTCCTCGTGATGTTCGGCCTGCTCGTCCTTCTGTCATCCTCCTCCCTCGTGGCGCTGGATCCTAGAAAATCCATCACCCAGTACCCTCTCGATCACTGGGCGACACGCGATGGCCTGCCCCTCAACTCGGTCCGTGCCATTTTCCAAAGGCGCGACGGCTACCTCTGGATCGGGACCCAGGAAGGACTGGCACGTTTCAACGGATTGTGGTTCACGCGAGTCGGCATCGACAACCCTGCCGGCACGAGATACCCGGATGTCCGAGCTCTGCTGGAGGACCGTTTCGCGAGCCTGTGGGTCGGTACGTTCGGGACCGGTGTCGCCCGGCTGAGCGAAGGGAGATGGTCGGTCACTTCGACAAAGAACGGTCTTCCGGACGATATCGTCAACGTCCTCTACCTCGATCGCGCCGGGGATGTCTGGGCCGGCACGAACAGCGGCCTGGCCAGGCTTCGGGTGGACCAGGGGCGCGAACCGCGGGTCACATCGTTTCCGGAGCTCGGCGGGATCGCGATCAACGCGATATGCGAGGTGGAGCGGGAGGTCTACTGGATCGGGACGATGCGTGCGGGCCTCTTTGAGATCCGCGATGGCGTGGTCCGGAACATCACGTCGATTCTGCCGATCCGGAATCAGAACGTCACCACGCTTCTGGTTGACCGAGAAGGGAGGCGCTGGCTGGGGACATCGCCGGGCGGGCTGGTCCGTGTCGACGGAACGTCGCCGCCGAAGTCCTGGGATGTGGAGGAAGTGCACTGGCTTCTGGAGGACAGGGATGGGAGTGTCTGGGCGGGAACGATCGCAGGTGTCCTGCGATTCTCCGGAGAGGCTGTCAGCGTGCTCACGACTCGCGAGGGATTGGACGATGACTCCTCGTTGGCGGGATATGAGGACCGGGACGGGAGCCTCTGGATCGGGACGTCGACGGTGGGGGTGCATCGACTGCGGGACAGCAGGTTCATGCCGATCACCGAGAAGGAGGGGCTGTCGAATCGGTTCGTTCGTGCTCTCTATTCGGATGTGGACGGGGCTCTTTGGGCGGGCACCTACGGCGGCGGAGTGTGCCGGGAGAAGGACGGGGTCTTCTCCTGTTTCGGCGTTTCCCAGGGATTGTCGAACAACTTTGTGCGGTCGATCGCTCAGACCCGTGACGGTGCGATCTGGGTCGGCACCTTGAACGGCCTGAACCGGATCGAGGGTGGGGTCATCACGAGGTTCGGCAAGGCGGACGGGCTTCTCGATGCGTTCGTGCGCTGTGTGTTCGTCGACCGCAAGGGTGATCTCTGGATCGGTCTCGAATCCGGTGACGTACTGGTGTGGGAAGGGGGAGACCCTTCCCGATGCCGGACTCATCGCGGCGTGGCGAGGATGGGCATCGTGACGATTCACGAAGACCTGCGGGGACGGCTCTGGGTCGGGACGTACGGCGACGGGCTGTTCGTCTACGAGACAAGCCGGTTCCGTCGCGTCACCGCAACGGACGGATCCTTACCGCCCTACGTCTACTGTATCTGGGAAGAAGGGGCAACCCTCCTCCTCGGGACGAACGCAGGTCTCGTGTGCCTCAGAGGGAACCGCGTCGGCCCGGCGACGCCGGACGAGGCGTACACGGGGAACATCTATGGCATCGTGGATGACAGCGACGGCAATCTCTGGTTCACGTCGAATCAGGGGGTTTTTCGTGTTTCCAGGAGCGCACTCAAGGAGTTGATGAGCGGCAGCGCGCTGCGGGAAGTCGGCGTTCTCTACGACGAGACGGACGGTATGCCGGGATCGGAATGCAATGGTGGCTTCCCTGCCGCGTGTCGGCGTCCGGACGGAACACTCCTCTTTCCGACGACGAAGGGAATCGCGGTACTCCGTCCGGACACGAAAGGGGGCCCCGGGCTCCCTCCTCCGGTCATGCTGGAGACAGTCGAGCTGGACGAGAAGGAGCTCATGATCCCGCGGGCGGGGCGGGCGATTTTCCCTCCGGGAAACCACCGGCTGCGATTCAGTTTCGTAGCGCTGAGCTATCTGGCTCCTCAGAAAACCCGGTACCAGTACCGTCTCGAAGGGTATGACGAGGAGTGGCACGGGACGAAGCAGGTTCCCGAGGCGATCTACACGAACCTGCCCCCTGGAGAGTTCACTTTCCGGGTCATCGCCTGCGATGGCGATGGCGTGTGGAATACGTCCGGAGTGTCTTTCGCGTTCGAGATCGGCCGCCGCTTCACTCAGACGATCGCGTTCTACGTCCTCTGCGGCCTCAGCGTGGTCACCTGCGCGCTGGTGGGCTTCCGGCTGCGCATCCGGCAGCTGAAAGCCAGAGAGCGGCAGCTGACCTTACTCGTCGACGAGCGCACGAGAGCGCTGGAGCGTGCGAACCAGGAACTGGAGCATCTGTCCCTGACAGACAAGCTGACGGAGATAGCCAACCGCAGGGGCTTCGAGCTGTTCCTGGAACGAGAGTGGCGACGTTGTGTCAGGGAAGGCGGATCGCTGTCACTGATCATGGTAGATGTGGACAATTTTAAGGCATACAACGATACTTATGGTCATCAGGCGGGCGATGAGTGCCTGCGGCAGGTCGCTCGAGCGCTGAAGGCGAACGTCAATCGGGCGGGGGACCTGGCAGCCCGTTACGGCGGAGAGGAATTCATCGCCGTCCTTTCGGAGACGGGAGCGGAGAGCGCGGCGGTTGTGGCGGGAAGGATGCGGTCGGCGGTCGAGGCCCTGCGAATCGTCCACAAGAGCTCTCAGGTTTCTCCGTACGTGACGATCAGCCTGGGATGTACGTCCTGCTCTCCGGGTCGGGGGCACGAGTGGACGTCGCTCGTCCGCGCCGCCGACACGGCTCTCTATCGATCGAAGCAGAACGGGCGGAACCGAGTCAGCGTGATCGAGTCCGCGGCTCCGTAGGCTTCGACCAGCTGATTCATCAAACGTGAGCCGCTTATGCGCTGGAAGAGAGGTGAAAAAGATTGACGCCAAAGGCAACATCAGCGGACTGTTCTGAGGGG
>JAQUQF010000190.1 GCA_028749105.1 Acidobacteriota bacterium
GTGTGCTCTTCCGATCTGGGGGAGCTCTCCCTCCTGGCCCTGGGCAGCTGGAAAGAGTTCAAGACCCTTTCGGAGAAGACCTTCCTGGAGAAGAAACTCGCCGAGTTCTCCTTCAACGTGGCCAAGACCGCGCGCGAGATCGGCCTGCCGCGCAGCAACCTCTATCAAAAAATCGAATCTCTTGGTATAATGGCGGGGCACCAGCAGGACGCGGATGAAGAATCGCCTCGCCCGTAAGGGCGGGGAGGAAAGTCCGGACTCCGCAGGGAAGGATGATCCCTAACCGGGATTACCCCCCGCAAGGCGGGGGGGCAGGAAAGTGCCACAGAGAACAGACCACCGTGCCGCCGAAAGGCGGCGTGGCAAGGGTGAAAAGGTGAGGCAAGAGCTCACCGTCCCTCCTGGCGACAGGCGGGACTGAGGCAAACCCCATCCGGAGCAAGGCTGAACAAGGGGCGTTAAGGCTTTCCCGGCCGAGGCCCTGGGTTGGCCGCTTGACCCCGGCAGCAATGCCGGGGCCAGATAAATGATTCTTCGCGACAGAATCCGGCTTATAGTCCGCGTCCCGCTGGTGCTCTTTTTTTAAAACGCTTCCGCGAATGTCAGATAGAACGCGGGCTTGGCGCCAGCAAAGCCGACATCGAGGCGGATGACCAGGTTCTCGCGCGGGTTGAACTTGTAGCGCACGCCGCCGCCGGCCGCTGCGTGGAACCCATCCAGTTCAAGGAGTGAAATTTTTTCCTGTACCTGGGCGATGCCGGCGAAGCCGCACAATCCCACGCGCCTTCCCAGGGGCAGGCGGCATTCGCCCTGCAAGGCGAGCATGGCGCGGTCGCGATAGCGGCCGTCATTATAGCCGCGCAGCAGGTTCAGGCCGCCGAACATGGGCAGGGCCTGGAAGGGGCAGCCGCCCCAGACCGACTTGAATATCCCTTGAACGGCCGGGACCGGCCCCCGGCCCAGCGGCCAGTAGCCGCGGGCGTCCAGCGCCAGCTGGGTGTAGGTGTAATCGCCCCCGAAGATGCCGAAATAGCGGTTCAGGAAGGCGGCGCCGTAAGCCCCGTGCGAAGTGGAAAACGTATTGTCGCGGCTGTCCCATTTGGCAAAGAGGCCGACCCCGTTGATGGATCCGCCGGCGCTGCCCAGGACGGTTCCCGCTTCCAGCGTTCCCCCGGTCTGCGTCTCGCGCATCGAGACGGATTGCGCCTCCAGGTGCAGGCCGGCATAGACGCTGCCGCCGAGACGAAGCTGCGGTTCGAGCTGCAGGCGCCAGCTACGGGAGGTGAAATCCTCTTGTTCCGCCTCAGTCGTCCAATTGCCGATGCCATTGAAACGGTTGGGGTAGTACGAATACTTGGCCGTGCTGTCGAGCAGGAAACGGCCACCCGCCAGGTACAGTTCGCAGTCGACCTGGACGGTGGTCTGGCGGTTCTGCGTGCGGATGACGTTGAAACGATAGCTGGAGAGGCGCGAGGGCTGGGGAGAGGAGAAGAGGCGGAAATAGTGGATGCCGACGAACCCCCAGGCGATGCGCGTCTCCGGAGTGTAATAGATGACCGGGGCGATGACGAAGCCCCCTTTGGCAGGAGGAGCTTTGCCGGAGGCATCCGTTTTGCCGGGCAGCGGCCGAGAGGCGATGGCCAGCAGAACGGCCATGGCCAGCGCCAGTCGCTTGCCGAAATGATCGTTCGCCATGGCCATCAGCCGGGCGCGTCCAGTGCCTTTTTTTTCATCAGCACCTTTTTCAGGGCGTTCTTGCCCATGCCGAAGCGCTGCTGGAAGAATGCGTACAAATCGTCGATGTCGTCAAAGCGGGGAGCGTCCTCCTTCGTGCCGGCCTCCGCAGCGCCGGCGATGACAACGACCATTTCGCCCAGCACGGCCACCTCCTGCAGGGACGCCCGCCAGCTGCCCAGGCGCGAGCGCACGATCTGCTCATGCTTCTTGCTCACCTCCTTGGCCAGGGCGAATTCGCGGTCGCCGAGCTCCGCGGCAGCCGCCGCCAGGAGATCTTCCAGCCGGCGCGGCGATTCGTAGAAGACCAGGGCATACGGCAGCGGCGCCAATTCCTTCAGAAAGCGTGCGAGTTCGCCGCGGCGGCGCGGGGGAAAGCCGAGAAAAAGAAAGCGCTGCGCGTCGATCCCCGACGCGGCCAGGGCGGGGACGAAGGCGGTCGGCCCGGGCAGGGGGACGATGGCGATGCCGGCGGCGATCGCCCTGCGCACGAGGATAAACCCGGGATCGGAGATCGCCGGGGTCCCTGAGTCGGTGACCAGGGCGCCGACCTCTCCCGCGGCCAGCATGGCGACGATCTTCACCGCCTGCTCTTCCTCCTTCGGGCGATAATGGCTGACAATCCTCTTGCGGATGCCGAGGTGGCTCAGCAGCTTCAGCGTGTAGCGGCTGTCCTCGGCGATGATGAAATCGACCGCGGCCAGGACCTCGACGGCGCGGCGCGTGATGTCGCCCAGGTTGCCGATGGGCGTGGGGACTATATACAACGACATGACAGAAAAACCTCGAAAGGGTAAAGGCAAAAGGCAAAAGGAAAAAGTGAAGAAGCAGGCGATTTCCGAGATCTTGGAAATGCAATCTTCTGACTTTTACCTTTTACCTTTTTACTTTTTCCTTTCAAGATCCGTTTGGGATGAATCACTTGTTCCAGTCCCTGAGATACCTGAAATCGATGCCGATGGTGCGGGCGTGCAGCTTGGCGATCGGCGGCATGGTGCGCTTGAACTGCGAAGCGGTGATCAGCTTGCGCACCCGGCGGATGAGTTTCAGGGGGTAGCCGCGCTCGATGATCTCCCCCTCGTCCCAGCGCATGTCGACCATGAGGTGCAGGATGATGTCGAGGTCCTTGTAGGGGATGCCGATCTCCCCCTCATCGGTCTGGCCGGGCCACAGGTCGGCCGTCGGCTTCTTGGCGACGATCTCCTCGGGAATGCCCAGGTGGCGCGCCAGCTCGATCACCTGGGTCTTGTAAAGGTCGCCGAGGGGCTGGAAGGCGGCGGCCGAGTCGCCGAACTGGGTCGAATAGCCGACCAGGATCTCGCTCTTGTTCGAGGTGCCGGCGACCAGCGCCTTCCTGCGCGCCGAGAAGTCGTACAGCACCGACATCCTCTCGCGGGCGCACTTGTTGCCCACCTGCAGCTGGCTGGCGGCGGGATAGCGGTCGAAATAGGCGTTGACCGCCGGCGAGATGTCGATGATCTCGCGGGCGACCTTGAATTTTCTGCAGACCAGCTTGCCGTGGCGCAGGCTCTCGCTTGAGGAGGTGCAGTAGGGCATGAGCAGGGCGAAGGTGTGCGCCGCCCCCAGGGCCTTGGCGCACAGGGCCAGGACCACGGCCGAATCGAGGCCGCCCGAAACGCCGACGATGGCGTTGCGGAAGCCGTTCTTGCGCACACTGTCCCTGATGAACGCCACCAGGATCTTTTCCACCATCGGGCAATCGATTTTAAGCATGGAAGATCCTCCCAATTGTGAATATACCATAGCGGCCGGGGGGATACAATCCCGGCCGCTTCTGCCGTCCATCCAAGCAGACGCCCGAAATGTTGAGAAAAATCAGCTGCCACCCTGGGCGGAACGGTCCTCCAACAGGCAGGGAACGATTGACAGGATCGGTGGTTTATGCTATTTTTCCCTCTTTGAACGGCTTCATCCTGAAGGAATCCTGGTGAAAAACAAAAAACTCCTGTTCATCCTGGCCCTTTTCCTCGCCCAAGCCCTGCGTGCCGGCGAAACCCAGGCTGAAACCCCATCACGGGATGGGGCCCGGCCCAGGGCCGGCCGGGCGTTCATCGAGATCGGGATCAACCTGGCCGTTTCCACATTCAACTACTGGAGCAAATACACCAAGTTCCTGGAGGACTGGCAGTTCACCCTGACCTGGAAGGACCAGAAGCGCAAGTTCTTCACCTCCGAGGGGCTGCGCCTCGACTCCAACAACATGAGCCTTAACTGGACCCACGCCTGGGCCGGGGGGCTGTATTACAACTGGGCGCGGACAAACCGCTTCAGCCCTTTTGGATCATTCCTGTTCTCCTTCGGCGGCTCCCTCTTCTGGGAATACATCGCCGAGTGGCGCGAGGTCGCCTCCATCAATGACATGATCTTCACCTCCGCCGGCGGCCCGGCCATCGGCGAGCCCCTGTTCCAGATCGCCAGCCATTTTCGCAGCCGTCCCGGCTTCCTCAACCGCATCGCCTGCATCCTTGTCAATCCGGTCCTGGGGATCAACGACGCCATCGACGGCAG
>JAQUQF010000191.1 GCA_028749105.1 Acidobacteriota bacterium
CGGGTTCCAATATTCATGGAGCAGATGACCAGCCAATGATAACGAATGAAATATGGCTTCTGGCAGGCACGGCGGTCTTCCTGGGATTCTTCCACACCCTGGTCGGCCCCGACCACTACCTGCCCTTCATCGCCATGGCCAAGGCCCGGCAGTGGCCCTTGAAGAAAACCCTGATGATCTCGTTCTTTTCAGGCCTGGGCCACGTCCTGAGTTCCGTGCTGCTGGGATTTTTGGGCCTGGCGCTGGGCATCGCCGTGAGCAAGCTCGAGACGGCCGAATCGTGGCGCGGCAACGCCGCCGCCTGGCTGTTCATCGGCTTCGGCTTCGCCTATCTCATCTGGGGCCTGCACCGGGCGATCAAGAATAAACCCCATCATCACGCCCATGCTCATGCCGATGGCGCGGTCCACGACCACCTGCACCAGCACGAGAGTGAGCATGTCCATGTCCACGAGCGCCGGGAGAAGGCGAACATCACCCCCTGGGTCCTCTTCACCATCTTCGTCTTTGGCCCCTGCGAGCCGCTGATCCCGCTGATCATGTACCCGGCGGCCAAGCACAGCCTGGCCGGCGTCGTCCTCGTCGCCGGGACATTCGCCGTCGCCACCATTGCCACCATGCTGGCGATCATCGCCCTCTCCACCTGGGGGCTGAGCTTCGTGCGCCTGGGACGGTTGGAACGCTACGCCCATGCCCTGGCCGGCGGCGCCATTTTCCTTTCCGGGCTGGCTGTCCAGTTCTTGGGACTGTAGAGTAAAAAGGTAAAGGGAAAAAGGTAAAAGTAGAAAAAAACGATCGAGCGAGTGCGCTTCACTTTTTCCCTTTTTTTTTTACTTTTGCCTTTATAGTTTTAGGAGCAAAAGATCATGAACCTGACCGCAAAAGACATCATCCAAGACCTGGAACTCGTACGGACCAAGTCCCCCTTGGTGCACAACATCACCAACTACGTGGTCATGAATTCGACGGCCAACGCCCTGCTTGCCATCGGCGCCTCACCAGTGATGGCCCACGCCATGGATGAGGTCGAGGACATGGTGGCCATCGCTTCGGCCCTGGTCATCAACATCGGCACACTAAGCGAAACCTGGGTGGCGGCCATGGGCAAGGCGGCCGCCGCCGCCGGCCGCAGGAACATCCCCATCGTTTACGACCCGGTGGGGGTCGGCGCCACCCCCTACCGCACGCGCGTCTTCCGCCGCCTGATCGAGACCGCCTGGCCGACCGTCATTCGCGGCAATGCCTCGGAGATCATCGCCAGCGCCGGCGACTTCTCCGCCACCAAGGGGGTCGACAGCGCCGCCGCCGCCGAAAGCGCCCTGGCCAGCGCCCAATGGCTGAGCGGTCAGCACGATTGCGTGGTGTGCGTCAGCGGCGAGACCGACTACGTCGTCGACCATGACGCGATCGTCATGGTACGCAACGGCCACCCGCTGATGCCGCGGGTCACGGGCCTGGGCTGCACGGCGACGGCGCTGTGCGGCGCCTTCGCCGCCGTCCAACCCGATCCCTTCCGGGCCACCGTTTCGGCCATGGCCGTGATGGGCATCGCCGGCGAGATCGCCGCGGAGAGATCGGCCGGCCCGGGCAGCATGCAGGTCAATTTTCTGGACGCGCTGTTCCAGCTGACAGACAAGGAAATCGGCAAGCGTTTGAAAATTTCCTGAACGGGTCCCGATTTTTCGCGATCGCTCCAGTTTGACAGGGCCGGCTGATTCAACTAAAATTCAGCCATGGAAGCCAAAGAAATCCCCGATGTGCAATTGAAGGAACTCATCGCTGCCATCCAGCGCGACGGCGTGGACAAGGCCCGCCGGGAGGGTGACGCGTTGCTGCAGCAGGCCCGGACTCAGGCCGAAGGGATCGTGGCCGCGGCCCGGGAGCAGGCTGACGCCCTGCTGGCCAACGCCCGGCGCGAGCAGGAGCAGATGGAGCGCTCGGGAAACGAGTCCCTCAAGCAGGCATCCAGGGACCTGATGCTGAAGGTCAGGAAGCAGCTCGAGGCCCTGTTTTCCGCCCTCCTGAGAGAGAAGGCAGGAGAAGCCCTGAAAGACAAGACGATCGCCGCCGCCATCGCCGCCATGATCTCGAACTGGACGCCCGAGCGCCAGGAGCCGATCGAGGTCCTCCTGCCCAAGAAGCAGTTCGACCCCATGGCCAAGGCCCTGCGCGCGGCCCTGGCCGGGAAGATCGCAGCGGGGATCGAGATCAAAGCGGCCGCGGAAGTGGCCGACGGCTTCCGCGTGGCCGAAAAAGGCGGGCAGGCCTATTATGACTTTTCCGCCGCCAGCATCGCCGAGAACCTCTCCGTGTTCCTCAACCCGGTCATGGCTGGGATCGTCTCGGACGCCCTGAAACAGGATTCTTAATTTGACCCAGTATTACTATCTGGTGGCATCGCTGCCTATGCTCCAAGTTGACGGCGCACCGCCGTTCAGCAGCGAGGTCTGGCTCGAGATGTGCCGTGAACACGTCGCCGCGGAAGATCATGCCCTGCTCTGCCGCATCTCCTTTGAGGCGCTCGCTCCCCGGAGCGGTGATCCTCACACATGGCAGGCGTATGCCTCATGGGAAACGGCCCTGCGTGACGAACTGGCCGTGCAGCGCGCCCAGCGGCTGGGCCTTGACCCGGCGCCGTTCCTGCGGCCGGCTCCGTTTGTTGCCGGCCTGGCCGCCATCATCAAGGAGGCGCTGGCAGCCGGCACGCCACTGGCCATCGAGACGGCGCTCGACCGCCGGCGCTGGTCCCGCCTAGAAGAACTCGAGGCGGGAACCCAGTTCGACCTGGGGCGGCTGATCGTCTATCGCCTGAAACTGCTGCTCCTGGAGCGCAAGGACCGCTTCCGGCCCGAGCCCGGCCGCGAGGCGTTCCTGAAGGAGTACGCCCAGATCATTGACGGCGCGGCCCCTGCGCCAATGGAAACGGACACGGAGTGACAGAATGACGAAAGGAAAGGTCATCGGGGTCAATGGCAACATGGTCACCGTCGCAGCCGAAGGCGATGTCTCGATGAACGAGGTCGCCTATGTGGTCACCGCCGGGAAAAAGCTCAAGTCGGAGGTCATCCGCATCCGCGGGCGCCTGGCCGAAATGCAGGTCTTCGAGATGTCGCGCGGCATCGGCGTCGGGGATGATGTCGAGTTCACCGCAGAGCTCCTTTCGGTGCGCCTGGGCCCCGGCCTGCTGGCGCAAGTCTACGACGGGCTGCAGAACCCGCTGCCGCAGCTGGCCGCCCAATGCGGCTTTTTTCTCGAGCGCGGCGTCTACCTCTGCCCCCTCGACGAAAAAAAAGAGTGGCCCTTCTCCCCCGTGGCCGGGCCCGGCGCGGCGGTCTCTGGCGGCGACACATTGGGAACCGTCCCGGAAGGCATCTTCAGCCACCGCATCATGGTGCCCTTCCACATGAGCGGGCCACTGAAGGTCGTCACCATCGCCGCCGCCGGCAATTACACGATCAACGACACCATTGCCGAACTCGAGGACGACAAGGGCGGACGCGTCCCGGTGACCATGAGCTTCACCTGGCCCGTCAAGCGGCCGGTCACCTGCTACCGCGAGCGGCTGCGGCCCAGGGAGCCGCTGGTCACCAAGATTCGCATCATCGACACCTTCATCCCCGTCGCCCGCGGAGGCACGTACTGCATCCCCGGTCCGTTCGGCGCCGGCAAGACCGTCCTGCAGCAGGCCATGAGCCGCAACGCCGAGATCGATATCGTCATCATCGCCGCCTGCGGCGAACGGGCCGGCGAGGTCGTCGAGACCCTCAGGGAATTCCCCAAGCTGCCCGACCCGCGCACCGGCCGCACCCTGATGGAGCGCACCATCATCATCTGCAACACCAGCTCCATGCCGGTCGCCGCCCGCGAGGCGTCGGTCTACACCGCCATCACCCTGGCCGAGTACTACCGCCAGATGGGGCTGCACGTCCTGCTGCTGGCCGACTCGACCTCGCGCTGGGCGCAGGCGCTGCGCGAGATGTCGGGCCGCCTGGAAGAGATCCCCGGGGAGGAGGCGTTCCCCGCCTACCTGGAATCGGTCATCGCCAGCTTCTACGAGCGGGCCAGCCTGGTGCGGCTGCGCGACAACAGCCTCGGGTCGGTCACTATCGGCGGCACGGTCAGCCCTGCCGGCGGCAACTTCGACGAGCCGGTGACCCAATCGACGCTGAAGGTGGTCGGCGCCTTCCACGGCCTGTCCCTCGAACGCTCCGACGCCCGCAAGTACCCCGCCATCCATCCCCTGGAAAGCTGGAG
>JAQUQF010000192.1 GCA_028749105.1 Acidobacteriota bacterium
ACCGCCGCGGATGCCCGAGAGGGTCTGGTACTTGCCCAGGCGCGGGTTATGCCGGACCACCCGGTCGACGTACTGGTTGATCAGGACCGCCAGGCCGATGGAGGCCTGCCCAGGGTAGTAGCGCAGGATCTTCTTCCCTTCGCGCACCGCGCCCAGGTCGATCTGCCGCGTGCGGTTGCGGCGCAGGGCCAGGCAGGCTTTTTTCATGGAGTGCACGTCGAATTCCCGCATGACGTCGTTGCAGGAGCCGAGGCCGATCATGCCCAGGGTGTTGTCCGCCCCCAGGCGCATCAGCTCGTTGATCACGATCAGCAGCGTGGTATCGCCGCCGGCGGCGACCAGTGTGGAATAGTCTTCGGAGGTTACGGCCACCAGGTCGCGCAGGTCGTCTTCATGGCGCGACTCGAACCAGTCGTGAACCACGCCCTGCTCCTGCAAACAGCGCTGCAGGGCGCGGCGCTTTTGCGCAGCCCGGCCCTTGCCGGCGCTGGGATTGAAGAGAACGGCGACCTTGGCCATCATGGCGCGCATGGGCGGCTCCTTTTCTTGATCCAGGGATAGAGTGGATTATAAACCGTACTGGGCGGAAATTCAATCGCGGCCGCGCCGGGGTTGAATTAATTTGTTTTCTGTGTTAACAAATCCTATATGGAGGGGGACAATGAAGAAAATCATATTGCTGATAGCGGCCATGCTGGTTTTTTCAGCTTGTATTTGCAAACCCATAATCAGCGATCTGCCCGAAGGCCGGATAGTCAAGGTCGATATTGAGAAAAAGACATTCAAGGGCGAACTGCTCTCGGTAACCTCCGAACTGATCATCATTCGCTTCCGCGATGAAGAAAAGAAAAAAGAGATCATCATGGGATACCCGGTGCCTGATACCGAAGTATGCAAAGTGCAGAAGGGCTGCGGCCCGATCGGCAATATTTTGGCCAAGGACAGAAAATTCACATTCAAGAACAACACCCAGGCCAAGATCAAGGAGAACGTCGCCGACCTTTCCCGCGACGCGCTGTACGGCTCCAAGATCCCCGATTTCATCAAGGAGCAGATGAAGCTGTTCGGTAAGGACTGATCGCTGCCGCGCATCGACGCCGCTCCGGGTACGTGAAACGCATTTTTATTCTCGGGTCAAACCTTGCCATTGCCGTTTTTTCGCTGTGGGTCCACGATCGGGTCCGCGTCTGGATGGCCGGACGCTGCGGCGACACGGAAGCCGCTTCCCGGCAGCGTTCGGCCGACAATCCTTTCGCCCGCATCGACTGGATCGGCAGCGTGCTGCTGCCATTGTATTTGCTTTTTCGCGGCTTGCCGATCCTGGGCTGGGTCAAGCCCCTGGAACTGGACCTCGAAAAGCTGCGCCACCCCCGCCGCGACGGCCTGCTGATCGCCGCCTCCGGCCCGGTCGCCAACCTGCTGCTGGCCCTGGCCGGTATCGGCGCATTCCTGGGCTTGAATGCGGCCGGCTTGCTGAAGTCGCCTTTCCTGCTTCAGGTGCTTCCTTTTTTTTGCCTGGCCAACGTCTGCCTGGGAGTTTTTAACCTGCTGCCCATCCCGCCGCTGGCCGGCGGAGTCGCGGCCGAGCTTTTTTTATACGACGATGCCCTGTCGGCCTATGAAGACATCAAGCCCTTTGGATTTATCCTGCTCCTCGTGGGGGCCTTTTTCAATTTTTTTAATTTTATCACCATGCCGCTGACCTGGCTGGTCAATTCGCTGCTGGGTTTTTAAAGCGCCAGCGGCAGCAAGAAATGCGAGTCAGTGACAGCGTCAGCCCTTGACTTCTTGACTTTTCAGCAGCTCCTGATAGTAAGCGCAATTCTCCTTTAGTTCCTCATGCCGGCCGTCCCCGACCAATCCTTTGTCGTTAAAGCACAGGATACGGTCGGATTGGCGGATGGTGCTCAGACGGTGGGCGATGATGAACAATGTTTTATCATGCAGCAGTTCGGGAAGCGCGGCGAAGATCGACGCCTCGGTTCCAGAATCCAGCGCCGAAGTCGGCTCGTCGAGGATCACGATGTCGGGGTCCTTGACCAAGGCGCGGGCGATGGCCAGGCGCTGCTTCTGTCCCTCGGAAAAATTGACGCCCCCCTCGCCGACGGGGGCCTGGTATCCCAGCGGCAATGAGGCGATGAAGTCGTGGATGCCGGCGATGCGGGCAGCCTGGTGCAAATCTTCGTCGCTGGCTTCGGGATCGCCGTAGCGCAGGTTGTCGGCAACGGTGCCGCTGAGCAGCGTCGGCGATTGCGGCACGTAGCCGATGCGCCGGCGCAGGGAACGCAACTCATACTCGATCGCCGGTTTTCCATCGACGAGAATTTCCCCTTTTTGCGGCCGGTAGAACTGCAGGAGCAGGCTGACCAGGGTGGTCTTGCCCACGCCGCTGGGCCCGACGATGGCCACATGTTCCCCAGCCCGGACCGCGAATGAAACGTCATCCAGGACCGTTTCCCGGCCATTGTAGGAAAAGCAAACGTTCCTGAACTCCACCGCGCCCTGAAGGTGTTCCGCTCGCAGTCCCACGCCGTCGTGCTCTTCGGGGACGACGTCGAACAGGGCCGATATCCGCTCCAGCGAGGCCATGGCGTTCTGCATTTGGAAGTTGGCCGTCGCCAGGAACTGGGCCGGGCCGTAAACGAAGCCGACGTAAGATTGGAAAGCCAGCAGCGAGCCCACGCTCCATTGCCCTTGGATGATGAAGTAGGCTCCGCCGGCCAGCACGATCAGCTGCGCCAGTTCGGGCGCGGCGTTGATGGCCAGATTGGCCACCGCGCCCAGGGTGCTCTGTTCCATGCCGATGTGCATCGCGGCGCGCAGCTTGCCCATCAGGGATTGCAGCGTGCGCTTCTCGGTGGCGAAGGCCTTGATCAGCGAGGTCTGGGTCAACGATTCCTGAACGGATTGATACACTTCGGCCCGGCGTTCCATGCCGTGGTGGCTCAGCACGCGCAGCTTGCGGCCGAAGAGACGCGTCGAAACGAACATCAGCGGCAACACCACCAGTACGGCCAGAGCCAGCCGCCAGTTGAGGTAGACCAGGAAAACGACGCCGCCGCCGAAGCGCAGTACGGATCCGAGCATGTAGACCAGGGTCGAGGAGAAGAACCAGCGCAGTCCGTTGATGTCGTCCAGCAGGCGGGACATCAGGTAACCGGTCTCCTTGGTGTCGAAAAAGGATTTGGGCAGGCGCAGGGTGCGGTCGAACAGGGACTGCTGGATCTCGAGCAGCACCTCCTGCTCGAAGCGGGTAAAGAAATGCTGCTGGAACATCTGGAAAAGAACTCCGGCGGCTTTGACCCCGGCCAGGAGCAGGATCACCTCCAGCAGTTGGGAGAGACGCCTGCCCAGGATGACCTTGTCGATCAGATAACGCGTGATCAGCGGGCCAGGGAAGGCCAACAATGTGGTCAGCAGGATGAGCAGCCCCCCCAAGGCGCCTTGCCGCCAGTGGCGCTTGGCAAAAGGCAGCAGGTTCTGCAAATTGGCGCGCAGTGTGCCGGGTTGTTTTTTCTCGCCGATTTTATCTTCAAGCTGGCGGCGTGCCCATGCATCCTTCAGGTATGCAAACCAGGATTTCATTTTATGGGGATTATAGTCCAATTTGGCTGAAGAAAGAAATGAGGGCGGGTTTAGTCCATCGGCTCTTCTGTTTGTTTGCTTCGGGCAAATTTGTTTTGATTTTTTTGCCTGTCGTTCTTTCCGGAAAAGCGCAAAATTAGTTGAATCCCCAACAGTATATTGTTGACTAGTTAAAAAAATATTGTATAATTTGAGTATCCCATTAAATGGATAAATGAGGAAAAATGAAAAAAACGAAAAGTGAATGGAAAAAACCGAATCTTATTATTATCGGGCAGGGGCGGCCAGAGGAAAATGTTCTGGCCGGATGCAAGAGTCATTCTCATCCAAACGGGACTCTCGCAACCGCAACCAAGACAAATTGCAATAACCTCACAGGCAATTGCGGAGCCTGCAAGTCAAATGGAGGCAATATCTCGTAAGAATTTTCTCTACACTTTATGAATTTTGATAATTTTTTCTATAGAGATCCCAATAAAAATTTTTTAAGATTTCCTCGACATGGATGGGTCGATCTCACTTATCGCTGCAATAACAATTGTCGGCATTGCTGGTCATGGTTGCCGGAAAATTCTCCCGGAGCACGTAAAGAGCTGTCATCCAGTGAGATTTTTCGCATCGCAGATGAAGCGCGGCGGATGGGCTGCAACCA
>JAQUQF010000193.1 GCA_028749105.1 Acidobacteriota bacterium
GCGACGACGTCATCGTGCCTACCGCCGGCTCCTGCGGCGTGGCCAAGGAGCGCATGGACGGCAAGGAAGCCGGCGTCACCTGCCACGACTGGTTCTTCTGCACCAGGAAGATCGACAAGGAAAAGGTTTTGGGCACGATCAAAAAGAAAAAGTAAGGCGAGGTCCGAGGTCCGACGCTGAGAATATGCGTACCTGAACCGGATCATCTATTTCTCCTCCCCCCGAGGGCGCCGCGGCCCGCCTGGCGCGGCGCCCGTTCTTTGTGGCAAAAGCCAATAAGTTAACTTGTCTTTTCGTTTGCCACTAAGGCCTGCTTGTGCTATAAGCGACCTATGCTTCCCGATCTGAAGACCATGCTCGTCGTCAATCCCCATGCCGGCAGGGGCCGCGGGCGCAAGCTTTTTCCCGCCGTGCGCGAGCGGCTGGAAAAAGAGTTCCCCGGCATGGCCGTTCGCGTCTCCGAGCACGCCGGGCATGCCTTCGAAATCGGCCGCGAGGCCGCTGAAAACGGCTGGCAAAGGATTCTCACCCTGGGCGGCGACGGCACCCCCTTCGAGGTCGTCAACGGCCTTTACGCGGAAGGACGTCCGCGGCAGGCGGTCGAGCTGGGCATGATTCCGGCGGGCACGGGAAATTCCTTCCTGCGCGATTTTTCGCTCTTTTCCTGGCGCGACGCCGTGGATGGCATCCTGGCCGGGAAGCGCCGCCGGGTCGATTTGGTGGAGATCTCCTATGACAAGGAGGGAAAATCGGTCCGGCAATATTTCCTGAATATTCTTGGCGTCGGCCTGATCGCCGACGTCCTGAAGCTGACCAACGAGAAGCTGAAGGGCTTCGGCCGCTTCAGTTACGGCCTGGCCGTATTGCTGCGCCTGGCCAGGGGCATGCGCAACCGCATGCTGCTGACCGTCGACGGCGAGAAGCTGGAGTTTGCCGAAAGCGCCCTGGTCGTCTCCAATTCCAAGTTCACCGGCGGCGGCATGAAGATCGCCCCCATGGCCGACAGCGGGGACGGCATGGTCGACCTGGTCATTTTCCAGGAGGTCGGCCGCCGCGACATCCTGAACATCTTTTCCCGCGTCTTCAAGGGCACCCACATCGCCCACCCGAAGGTCAAGACGTTTCGCGCCGCCGAGGTCACGATCGACAGTTGTCCTGCGGAGATGCTCATGGCCGACGGCGAGCTGCTGGGCCTGACGCCGCTGCGGCTGCGCGTGCTGCCCGGCGAGCTGGCCATCCTGGCATGAAGAAAGCAGCGGCGCTGGCGCGTTCCCTGCTGATCTGGGGAGCCGGCTGGGTCTGGTTCTCCCTGGGCGGGCTGTGCCTGCTGCTGATCGGCATATTTCGCGCCGGGGCTTTTTTTGAATCCTGGCTGAAGGGGCTGTGCCGCTCGCTGGTCTGGATCTGCGGCATCCGCGTCACCGTTTCCGGCAAGGAAAACTTCTCTCCCGGCCGCCAGTATCTTTTGATGATGAACCATGTCAACATTCTGGACGCCTTCGTCTTCTACTCCTCATTCCCGGGCTGGGCCCGCGGCATCGAAGAGGAGCGCCACTTCAACTGGCCGGTCTACGGCTGGGTGATCCGGCGCATGGGCCAGATCCCGGTCAACCTCCGCAGCGGCGCCCGGGCCTTGCAATCGCTGCGGCGCGCCGCCGAGTTGATCCGGCAAAAAAAAGATTATTCCTTCATGGTCCTGCCCGAGGGGACGCGCACCCGCGACGGCAAGCTGGGCCCTTTCAAAAAAGGAGGGTTCCTGCTGGCGCTGGAAACCGGGCTGAACATCCTGCCCCTGGTGCAGAAGGGAGCCTACGGCATCAATCGCCGCGGCAGCCTGCTCATCCGCCCCGGCCGCATCGAGTTCGTCTTCGAAAAGCCCATTGCCACGGCGGGGTACACGCGGGAGAACCTCGGCGAGCTGATGGAAAAGGTCAGGAGCGTCTATTTGCATCATGTAGAATAGAACTTGGTTGGCGGTACAGGGTAGATGGCGTACGGTTTGAAATCAAATTCCAAATCCCAAGCACCAAGCACCAATGACCAAAACGAGGAATCTCCGCGCTGGCAGCGCCTTTGTTTTGGACATTGGAATTTGGAACTTGGAATTTATTTGGAATTTGGGATTTGTGATTTGAGATTTAATTCTAGGTGGCGCGTCACTTTCCTCCATGTCACGCGCCACGCGTTACGCGTCACGTAGATCGTCGGGCTTGCCAATTCGGTGAGCTCAACAATCCCGGATACAGTTTTTCCAGCTCGGTCCTCAGGTAGCCCTCGATCTCGGTGCGCGAGCCGAAGCGCTTGAGGTGGCCGACGATGCGGCGCAGGCGCGCGTAGTCGATCTGGGTGAAGATCCTCTTGATCTCGGCGATGGCCAGGGCGTTCATGGAGAAGTTGGTGAATCCCATGCCCAGCAGCATCAACGCCGGCAGGCGCTGGCCGGCCATCTCGCCGCAGACGGTCACCTCCTTGCCGGCGCGGTCGGCTTCGGAGCGGATCTCGCGCAGGATGTGCAGGAAGGCCGGGTGGAAGGGGCTGAACAGGTGGGCGACGTCGATGTTGTTGCGGTCGACGGCCAGCAGGTACTGGATCAGGTCGTTGCTGCCCACCGAGAAGAAGTCGACGGCGTCCCCCAGGTGGCGGATCAGGCCCACGGCGGCGGGGATCTCCAGCATGATGCCGACTTTGACATCCTTCTTGGGATAGGCGCCGGAGCGCTGCAGCTCGCGTTTGGCTTCGGCCATGATCTCGCGGATGGCGCGCACTTCCTCGATCTCGGTGACCATGGGGAAGAGGATGCGGATGTTGCCGCTGGCGTTGGCGCGCATGATGGCCTTGATCTGGACCTTGAAGGGCGCGCGCTCCTTGAGGAAGAGGCGCACGGCCATCAGCCCCAGCGAGGGGTTTTCCTCGCGCCGCGGCCGGTTGGGGTCCGACTTGTCGCGGCCCAGGTCGTAGGTGCGGATGACCAGCGGGTGCGGGTAGATGTTTTGGGCGATCTTCTTGTAGATGAGGCACTGCTCCTCCTCGGAGATGCTCATCTTGGAGTCGAGGTAAAGGAATTCGGTACGGAAGAGGCCGATGCCCTTGGCGCCGTAGGACTGCACGACCTCGCTCTCGAAGGGCAGCTCGATGTTGGCATAGAGGTGGAACTGGTGCTGGTCGCGGGTCAGCTCCGGCTGCCGGCTGAGCGCCTTCAGCTGCTCCTTGTACTGGCCGAATTGCTCGATCTTGCGGCCGATCTCGACGGCGGCCTCGGGGGTGGGGCTGACGATGACCTCGCCGTTGATGGAGTCCAGGGCCACGGTGTCGCCGCTGGCGATCTGTTCGGTGGCATTGACCGTGTCCAGGATGGCCGGGATGCCCAGGGTGCGGGCCAGAATCGCCGTGTGCGACGTCTCGCCGCCCTTGTTCAGCACCAAGCCCAGCAGCCGCTTGCTGCTCATCAGCGTGGCCGCCTCCGAGGGGGTGATGTCGTCGGCGACCAGGATGAAAGGCCCGGGCTGCACGGCCGGCCCGCCCACCCCGGAGCGGGCCGTGCTCTTCCTCAAGTTGGCGACCACACGGTTCAGGGCATCGGAGACGTCGTTGCTCTTGGACTTGAAGGAGAGATCGGGGATGGTGCGGAAAATCTCCAGGTATTTCTTCTCGATCGCCTGGATGGCCCACTCGGCCTTGACCAGCTTGCCCTGGATGGTGCCCTTGATCTCGTCGAGCAGGTGGCTGTCGGTGAGCAGCATGTGCTGGGTCTCGATGATGAAGGCCGCGTCCTTGCCCATGATCTTCTGCAGCCCCAGGTGGATCTTCTTCAGCTGGGCGCGGGATTTCTTCACGGCGTTTTCCAGGCGCCAGATCTCCCGCTCCACCGCCCTCTCGGCGATGGGCTCGGCCAGGGCCACCTCGCGGGTGAAATTGTGCAGCAGGGCCTTGCCCATGGCAATCCCGGGCGAGACGGCCTTGCCCTTCAGGCGGACCATCAGCTCTCTTCGTCGAACTTGCGGTCGAAGAGGTCGCCGATGGCCGTGATGGCCTCCTTCTCGTCCTCGCCGGTGGCCTGCAGGATGATCTCGTTGCCCACCGAGGCGGCCAGGGTCAGGATGCCCAGCAGGCTCTTGGCGTTGACTTTATCTTCGTTGTAGATCAGGTAGATGTCGGCGCTGTAGTTGTTGGCCAGGTGCGAGAGCTTGGCGGCGGCCCGGGCGTGCAGTCCC
>JAQUQF010000194.1 GCA_028749105.1 Acidobacteriota bacterium
CGAACGGCTTGGCGGCCAGGTCGAGGTCCTCACGGGCCTCCGCGCCGGGGAGGAGGTGGCAACGTCGGGCAGCTTCCTGCTCAAGTCAGAGATGCGCAAGGGGAGCATGGAGGACGGGCATGGGCATTCTTGAGCGTCTGATCGCCGGGGCGCTGCGCCGGCGCTTCCTGGTCCTGATCGGGGTCATGTTCATCGTCGCCATGGGCGTCTGGTCGGTCCTGCGCATCCCCATCGACGCCTTCCCCGACGTCACCAACATCCAGGTCGAGCTGCTTTCCACCGCCCCGGGCATGTCGCCGCCCGAGGTGGAGCGCTTCGTCACCTATCCGGTCGAGACCGCCATGCGCGGGCTGCCGCGGCTGACCCAGGTCCGTTCCGTGTCGAAATCAGGCCTCTCGGTGGTCACCGTCATCTTCGAGGACGGCGTGGACACGTATTTTGCCCGCCAGCGGGTCCTCGAGCGCCTGATCGAGGCGCGCGAACAGGTCCCCGACAATGTGCAGATCTCGATGGGGCCTGTCTCCACGGCCATGGGCGAGATCTACCAGTACACCCTCGTTCGCTCAGGGCCGGCGGCGCCGGCGGACGAAACCGCGTTCCTGACCCAGGCGCGGACCGTCCAGGACTGGACGATCTCCCCCCTGCTCAAGTCCATCCCCGGCGTCAATGAAGTCAACTCCTTCGGCGGCTACATCCGGCAATTTCACGTGGAGGTCGACCCGGAAAAGCTCCTGGCTTATGACCTGACCCTGGGCGAGATCGGCGAGTCGCTCCGCCGCAACAACCTCAATGTCGGCGGCAACATCCTGGAGAGCGGCGAAAGGCAGTACCTCGTCCGCGGCATCGGACTGCTGCAGACGGTCGAGGACATCGGTTCCGTGGTCCTGAAGACGGTCGGCGGCACGCCGGTCCTGCTGCGTGACGTCGCCGCCGTGAAGGACGGGCAGGCGGTCCGCCAGGGGGGCGCCGTGCAGGACGGCAAGGGCGAGGTTGTCGGCGGGGTGGTGATGATGCTGCGCGGCGCCAACGGCCGCGAGGTCGTGCGCGCCGTGGAGCGACGGGTCGCCGAGATCAACGCCTCGGGCACGCTGCCGGGCGGCATGCGCATCGTCCCCTATTACAACCGCAGCGAGATCATTGACCGCGCCGTCTCCACGGTGACCGAGGCCCTCTTTTTCGGCTCGCTCCTGGTGATGCTCATCCTGTACCTGTTCCTGCGCAGCTTCCGCGGCGCGTTCATCGTCATCCTCGCCCTGCCCCTCTCGACCCTCTTCACCTTCATCCTGATGCGCATCTCCGGCATCTCGGCCAACCTCATGTCCCTGGGGGGGCTGGCGATCTCCATCGGCATGATCATCGACGCCACCATCATCCAGGTCGAGAACGTCCAGCGCCACCTCGGCGAGGCGGGATCCGCCGGCAGGAAACTGTCCACGGTCCTGAAGGCCGTGCTCGAGGTCCGCAAGCCCTCCATTTTCGGGGAGCTCATTATCGCCCTGACCTTCATCCCGATCATTGCCCTGCAGGGGATCGAGGGCAAGATGTTCCTGCCCCTGGCGTTTACCCACATCATCGCCCTCATGGCTTCACTGGTCCTCTCGATCCTGGTCATCCCGGCGTTCTGCCATACCCTTCTGCGGCCGCACGCCGACAAGGAGAGTTTCCTGGTCGCAGGGGCGCGGCGGGCGTATCTGCCAGTGCTGCGCTGGGCGCTGTGCAGGCGGCGGCCCCTCATCGCGGCCGCCCTGGCCCTGCTGGCCGGGACGGTTCTCCTGATCCCGCGGCTGGGGACCGAGTTCATGCCCATCATGGACGAGGGGGCCTTCGACATGGACGTCCAGTTCCTGCCCGGGATCTCGCTGTCCCGCTCGCTGGAGTTGAGCCGGCGCATCGAGTCGCGGCTGATGGAATTCCCCGAGCTGAAGACGATCGTGGGCAAGACCGGCCAGACCGGCATCGCGCTGGAGGCGCGGGGCGTCGAGAAGACCGGCTATGTCGGCATGCTGAAGCCGCGGAGCGAATGGACGTCGGCCCGCAGCCGCGAGGAGCTGTCCGACCGCATGCGCGAGGCGATCCAGGACATTCCCGGCATGGCCGTCTCCTTCAGCCAGCCCATCGCCTGCCGCATTGACGAGCTCGTTGCGGGCACCAAGGCCCAGCTGATCATCAGGCTTTTCGGCGAGGACCTGGATATCCTGAGGGAGCGCGCCGGGGATATCGGGGCTGTCCTGGAGCGCGTCCGCGGCGCCAAGGACGTCAATGTCGAGGTGATCAGCGGCCAGCCGTACCTCACCATCCGCGCCGACCGCGCCCGCATCGCCCGCCTGGGCCTGAACGTCGAGGATGTCCAGGGCGTCGTGGAGGCGGCGGTCGGGGGCAAGACGGTCACCATGATCTACGAGGGCGACAAGTTCTTCGATCTGCAGCTGCGTTACCCCGAGGACCAGCGCGACTCGCTCGAGGCTGTGAAGGCCATCCGTGTGCGCACGCCTGGCGGGGCCTGGGTCCCCCTGAACCAGGTCGCCGATATCGCGCTTGTCGAGGGACCCAGCCAGATCAGCCGCGAGAACGGCATGCGCCGCATCGGCGTCGAGTGCAATATCTCCGGACGCGACCTGGGCGGCTTTGTCGCCGAGGCGCGCCGGGCCATCGCCCGCGGCGTCAGCCTGCCCCCCGGGTATTTCCTCGAGTGGGGCGGGCAGTTCGAGAACCAGGAGCGGGCCATGCGCCGGCTGGCCGTCATTCTACCGGCAACTATCGGCCTGGTGCTGCTTCTTCTCTACTTGACCTTCAATTCGATGCGCATTTCGCTCCTCGTTCTTCTCAACCTGCCTTTCGCCCTGATCGGCGGCGTGCTGGCTCTCTACCTGACCGGCCTCTACCTGTCCGTGCCGGCCTCCGTGGGCTTCATTGCCCTGTTCGGGATCGCCGTGCTCAACGGCATCGTCCTGCTCTCGCAGATCACCCAGCTCCAGGATGGTGGCATGACTGTCGGCGCGGCCATCATGGCGGGGTGCCTGAACCGGCTGCGGCCCGTGCTGATGACGGCGACGATCACCATCCTCAGCCTGGCGCCGCTCCTCTTTGCCAGTGGGCCCGGTTCGGAGATCCAACGGCCGCTGGCTGTGGTGGTCGTCGGCGGCCTGCTGTCATCGACGCTGCTGACCCTCGTTCTCCTGCCGGCGCTCTACAGCATTTTCGGCAGGGCGCAGAAGGTGGAGAATGCGGATTAGCGGGTAACGGAGAATCATGATCCCGGTCTGTCTCCGAACGGGGGAACTACCCGTGGTGGAAGATATCGGGCTCGATGAAGATCTTGGTGATTTCGGGATGCCGGCCGCGGATGTCGGCCTCAATGCCGTTGATCAGGTTGCAGATCTGCGCCTGGTTCAACTGCGAATCGAACTCGGCCTTGACGGCCAGGAGGATGTCGTCGGCTCCCAGCTGCAGCGAGCGGATGTGGATCACGTGGGTGATGCTCTCCTCCTTCTGCAGCAGTTCGCGAACCTGGAGCAGAAGCGCCGGGTCGGCCCCCTCGCCGATAAGCAGCGACTTAGTCTCATGGCCGACGAAAAGTGCGGTGACGCTCAGCAGCAGGCCGATGAGGATCGAGGCCAGGCCGTCGAAAAACAAGATTCCGGTTACATGTTCGATGAGCAGCGCCACCATGGCGATCGTCAGCCCGATCAGAGCTGCCGTTTCTTCCAGAAAGACGACGATCAGTTCGGCTTTTTTTGAGTTGCGCAGGTAGGCGACTATCCCGATCCTGCCCCGTTCACTGTTGATCTTTTTCAAGGCGGTCCGCAGCGAAACGGCTTCGGCGATGAAGGCCACGACCAGGACCAGGAAGGCATATGCGATATGGACGACCGGCTCGGGATGCTGCAGCTTATGCACCCCTTCATAGATGGAAAAAATGGCGCCGGTGGTGAAAAGAAAAATGGCGACGATGAAGGACCAGAAATAAGTTTCGCCGGCAAAGCCGAAAGGATGGAGCTCGTCCGCCTTCTTGCCGGCCTTTTTCACGCCAATGAAGAGCAGAACCTGGTTCAGAGTGTCAACGGCTGAATGGATGGCTTCGGCCAGCATGGCTGACGAGGTGGTGAGCCAGTCGACCAGGAATTTGACCGTGGCGATGAACATGTTGGCACTGAATGCGATGATGTTGATGAATGGCGAGCTTTTCCCTATATTCATTGGC
>JAQUQF010000195.1 GCA_028749105.1 Acidobacteriota bacterium
AGGGTGTCGTCGGCGTCGAAGAAAATGGCCCGGTATTTTTTCCCCAAGGGGATCAATAGGGCCAGGGGGTGATGCCGTTCCTGTCGACCAGGTGCAGGACCATCTTCGGCTTGGCGACCGGCCCCGCCTCGATGCGGATGGCCGCGGTCAGCCGCTCGCGGACCGCGGGCAGCAGTTCGCCGCTGTCGGAGTGGATGGTCAGCAGGCTCTGCCCCTTTTTCACCTTGTCCCCGACGTTGGCATGGAAGACGAAACCACCGCCGTAGGCGACAGCGTCCTCCTTCCGGCGGCGGCCGGCGCCGGTGTCGATGGCGGCCATGCCCACCTCGAAGGAGTCGATGCGCGCCACGGTCCCCGCCTGGGGGGCAACGAGCTCCTCCCGGTGCCGGCATGCCGGCAACAGCGAGTAATCGTCGCAGACGCGGGCGTCGCCGCCCTGGGCGGCGATGAAGCGGCGGAACACCTCGAGGGCGCGGCCCGAGGCGATCGCGGCGGAAAACGTCTCGACGGCCTTGGCGTACTCCATTTCCTGTCCCGCCGCCCGCAGCATGCACCAGCCGAGGGCGAAGGTGACCTGCATGATGTCTTCGGGACCGTTGCCCTTGAGGGCCTCGATCGACTCGATCATCTCCAGGCTGTTGCCCACGGCGCGGCCCAGCGGCTGGTCCATGCTGGAGATGATGCCCAGGGTGGGGCGGCCGGTCTTTTCGCCGATGGCCACCATGGTGCGGCACAGGCGAATGGAATCCTGCTCGTCCTTCATAAAGGCGCCGCTGCCGGTCTTGACGTCGAGGACGATGCCGTCCGAGCCCAGGGCCAGCTTCTTGCTCATGATCGAGGAGGCGATCAGCGGGATGGAGCTGACAGTGGCGGTGGCATCGCGCAGGGCATAGAGCTTCTTGTCGGCCGGAACGATGTTGTCGGTCTGGCCGCAGATGACCATGCCGGTTTCAGCCAGCACCTGGCGGAACCGGTCCGGGGTCAGGAAGACGTTCATGCCCGGGATGGCCTCCAGCTTGTCCAGGGTGCCGACGGTGTGGCCGAGGCCGCGGCCCGACAGCATGGGGACGCGCACGCCGCAGGCGGCCAGAAGCGGCGCCACCACGAAGCTGATCTTGTCGCCGACGCCGCCGGTGCTGTGCTTGTCGATCTTTTTGCCTTCGACCGCGGCCAGGGGGATGCGGTCGCCCGAGTCGAGCATGATCGCGGTGAGGTCGGCCAGCTCGCGGTCGGCGAGGCCGCGGATGTAGATGGCCATCAGCCAGGCCGCCACCTGGTAGTCGGGGATGTCGCCCCGGACATAGCCGGAGATCACGAAGCCGATATCCTCTTGGCTCAGTTCCAGGCCGTCCCGCTTTTTCGAAATGATCTCATACATGCCGTTTGCCATATTCTCTCTCTTTTTCTCTCTCTTTTTCGAGTTTTTCGCGGATCAGTTCCTTGATGATGGCCACGCTGGCGCTGCCCCCCAGACGCGAAGCGCCGGCTTGAATCAATGCCCTGGCGTCCCGCAAATGCCTGATGCCTCCCGACGCCTTGACCCCGATTGCCGGGCCTACGGTTTGTCGCATCAGCCGGACATGATCGGCGGAGGCGCCGGAAGTTCCGAAGCCGGTCGAGGTCTTGACGAACTTGGCCCCGGCTTCGACCGCGAGCCGGCAGCCGCTGACGATCTCCTCATCGGTCAGGAAACAGGTTTCCAGGATCGCCTTGACCAGGGCCGGGCGGCCGGCTTCCACCACGGCGCGGATGTCGTCGCGGACCAGGTCGTACCTCCTGTCGCGCAGGGCGCCGATGTGGATCACCATGTCGATCTCGGCGGCGCCGTTACAGACGGCTTCGCTGGCTTCGCAGGCCTTGGCGGTACTGGTGCTGGCCCCGAGCGGAAATCCGACCACGGTGCAGACCTGGACGCTGCTGCCCTGGAGCTTCTCCCATGCGAAGCGGACGTAGCTGCCGTTGATGCAGACCGCGTAGAAGCCGAAGGCGCGCGCCTCACGGCACAGGTTGGCGATCTTCTTCTCTCCCGCCTGCGGGCTCAACTTGGTGTGATCGATCATTCTGGCCAGCGTTTCCCGGTCCAGGTCGGTCATTTTTTTTCTTTATTCAGGTGGAAGATGAACGGGACCAGCTCGCCGACGGTTGTGCTGCGGCAGGTCCCCTTCTCGCTGCACATGTGGACCTTTGCAGCCGGCTTGGCAAACTCGGCGATCACCTGGCGGCAGGCGCCGCAGGGTGGCAGGAATTCCTCGCTCTCGCCAATGATCAGGACCTCGCGGATCTCTCTTTCGCTGGCGGCGATCATGGCAAAAATCGCATTGCGTTCGGCGCAGCTGGTCAGTCCGAATGAGGCGTTTTCCACGTTGCAGCCGCTGTAAATCTTTCCGTTGCCGGCGAGCACGGCCGCGCCCACGCGAAAATTGGAATAAGGGGCGTAGGCTTTTTTCCGCGCTTTCCTGGCCGCTTGCAAGAGCTCTTTTTTTCTGTCCGCCATGTTCCTCCCTGGAACGGTCATGTAAGCGTAAACACAAATAGTAGTGTAGATGCATAAATAAATCAATAGATGCCGATTGCGAACTTGCAGCGGCGACCCCATATGAATATCCTGACGCTCTATGCTACAATCATTTTTCGGCGACGAACCAGGAGGCCATCTATGAAAAAGTTTTTCCGCCCAATGTTGGCGGCTATGATCCTGGGCGGCTTGCTGTGCGCTCCCCTCGTCCGGGACCTTCAGGGCCAGACCCTGGACGAGGTGCTGGCCAGGAACTTCCAGGCCCACGGCGGCCTGGACAGGTTGAAGTCGCTCACGGGCTGGAAGATGACGGGCAAGATGATCATCCCGGCGCAGGGGCTGGAGATGCCCGTGGCCATGTGGCAGAAAAGCCCCAACAAGATGCGTGTGGAATCGATCTTCCAGAGCAGGAAGATCGTCCAGGCCTGTGACGGCCAAAAAACCTGGTGGATCATGCCCTTCCTTTCAGAGGAGGCGCAGGAGATGCCCGAGGAGCAGGGCAAGCTCTTCCGCGACCAGGCCGACTTCGAGAACCCTCTGGTCGTCTACAAGGAGAAGGGCTACACGCTGGAACTTCTCGGCAAGGAAGAGATGGACGGCACGCCGGTTTTCAAGCTGAAGCTGATCCGGACCGACGGCAGGGAGACCTGCTTTTATCTCGACGCCGAGAGCGGCATCGAGCTGAAAAGCGCAATGCAGGTGAAGACGGGCGGGACCGAGGCGCTGGTCGAGATCCTGTACAGCGATTACAGGCCCGTGGACGGCTGCATGAGGCCTTTCGTCATCGAGAACAAGGCGAACGGCCACGTGCAGATGCGGATGGTTATCGCGGCCGTCGAGATCAATCCGGCGCTGGACGATGCGTTTTTTGCCATGCCCGGGAATAAGATTGTCCCCCCGGTCGAAGCCCGGAAGTAAAACAAGGAGTCAGCCATGAAAAAAATATTTCTGCTCGTCGTTTCGCTGGCATTGGCTTTCCTGCCCACCCTGGCCCAGGACGATCTGCTGAAGCAGTTGTCCGTCGCCGGAACGGCCAAGGAGTTCCCCGGCGCGCCCTACCTCGTCGTCTTCGACCGCACCGCGGTGAGCGTCGAGGAGTCGGGGCTCAGCCATGTCGACAGGGAGGTGCTGTACAAGGTCCTGGACGTCGAGGGCGCCAGGGAGCTGCAGTCGCTGACTTTCGGCTACGACCCGCTTTCCGCCTTCGTCGAGGTGAAGGCCATGAAGGTCCTGCGCGCCGGCGGAACGATGGAGACCATTCCCCTGTCTGCGGTCCGCGATTATCCGGCGCCGGCCCGGGCCATCTACTGGGGGGCGCGCGAGATCATCGCTCCCGCCGGCCGCCTGGAGCCCGGCGACGGCGTCTGGGTCAAAACCTACCAGAAGGGATTCACCTACGCCCTGTTGGCCGACGGCACCGAGACGGATGACCGCTATATCCCGCCCATGAAGGGGCATTTCTACGACATCGTCCCCTTTTATTCGCGGGTGCCGGTCAAGGTGAAAGACTACCGCGTGACCATGCCCGCGGCAAAAAAAGTGCAGTTCGAGATGTACAACGGCCAGGCCCGCCACTACGTCCATCAGCTGGGCGGGCAAAGCGAGGATTTCTGGGAGGTGAAGGACATCCAGCCGTTCAAGAGCGAGGCCGACATGGTCGACCTCTCCGACGTCGCTCCCAAG
>JAQUQF010000196.1 GCA_028749105.1 Acidobacteriota bacterium
TTCGCCGGCAACGTAATCTCCCAGAACGTGGCCGGGAGCTCCGTCTCGGCCTCCGTGCGCCTGACGCTGGACGGCCGCGTTTTCCGCGCCTCGTTCAACCAGACCGATCCCGCCTCTTTAAAGAAAACCATGGAAAGGGCGCTGGCCGCCCTGAAGCTGCAGAAAAAGGAGAAGGGTCTCCTGCCGCTCCCGCGGCCCCGCGCCCTGCCGCCGGCCGCCGCCCGGCTTTACTCGCCGGCCACCGCCGCGCTCAAGCCCTCGTTCCGCGCCGCCAGGATCGCGGAACTGGCCCGCCTCTGCCGGGGACGCGGCATGAAGTCCTACGGCACGCTCGAGAACGGCGCCGGCCGCCTGACGGTCGCCAACAGCGCCGGCGTCTTCGCCGCCCACAGGGAGACCTGGGCCATATACAGCGTCACGGCCAGGAAGGGAGAGGGCTACGGCTGGGCCGAGCAATACGCCGCGGACGCGGGCGAACTGGATTACGCCTCGGTCAACCGGCGCGCCATGGACAAGGCCGCCGCCTCCGCGCGGCCGGTCCCCATAGCGCCCGGGGCCTACACCGTCATCCTCGAACCCTCCGCCGCCTCGGAGCTGATCCTGTTCCTGGGCTACAGCGGGCTTGGCGGCCGGGCCTGGCTGGACGGCCGCAGCTTCGCCTCCGGCCGGCTGGGCCGCAGGCTGCTGCACCCTTCGGTCACCATAACCGAGGACGCCCTCTCGGGCCCCGCGGCCGGCATGCCTTTCGACTTCGAGGGGCAGCCGCGCAGGCGGGTGACGCTCGTGGACCGGGGCGTGGTAAAAGCCGTGGTGCACGACCGCAGGACCGCGGCCGAAGCGGGAACGGAGAGCACCGGGCACGCCCTGCCGCAGCCCAACCCTTACGGGCCGATGGCGCGGAACCTGACGATGGCCCCCGGCGATCCCTCGCTGGAAGAGATGATCCGCTCCACGAAGAAAGGCGTCCTGGTCACCAGCTTCCATTACACCAACCTGCTGCGCCCGAAGACCGTGGAAATGACCGGCATGACGCGCAACGGGACCTTCCTCGTAGAGAACGGCCGGATCTCGAAGGCCCTGAAGAACCTCCGCTTCACGCAGAGCGTGACCGAGGCGCTCAACAGGGTCGAGGCGGTCTCCCGGGAAAGGGAACTGCTGGGCGGCTGGGGGAAGATCCTGATGCCCGCCCTCAAGATCGGGGGGTTCAATTTCTCCTCTTCCACCGAATTCTGAGACGAGGTAAAAAAATGTTCGATATCTGCGAAGAAGCCATGGACGCGCTCTCCTCCCGCCGGGCGGATTTCGGCGACATCCGCGTGGTAAGGACCCGGACCCAGGGACTGGCCGTGCGCAACGGCGAGACCGCCGCCGTCGACGACTCCGAGACCCTCGGCTTCGGCGTCAGGGTACTGCTGAACGGAGCCTGGGGTTTCGCCTCCAGCTGCCTGATGACGCGCGCGGAGGTGCGGCGGGTCTCGCTGCTGGCCGTGGAGATAGCCCGGGCCGGCGCGGGTCTCACGGGAAAAAAGGTGCGGCTGTCCCCGGAGCCCGCCTACAGGGATCTCTGGCAGACCCCGTTCATAAAAGACCCCTTCGCCGTGCCGATGGAAGAGAAGTTCCGGACCCTTTTCGAAACGGACCGGCTCATGAGGAAGGAACGCCGCATAAAGACGGCCCTCTCCTCCATGCGCTTCGTCCGGGAGCATCAGTGGCACGCCACCACCGAAGGTTCGCGCATAGAACAGGTGCTGCTCTCGAGCGGAGCCGACTGCCGGGCCACGGCCGTGGAGGGCGCGCAGGTGCAGGAACGCGGCTACCCGTGCTCGCACGGCGGCCAGACCCTGGCCATGGGTTACGAACTCATAGACCAGCTCGACCTGCCGGGGCACGCGGAAAGAACGGCGGCCGAAGCGGTCGCGCTGCTGCGCGCCCCCGACTGCCCCTCCGGCGAGATGGACCTGATAACCTACGGCAACCAGATGGCTCTGCAGATACACGAATCCGTCGGCCACGCCAGCGAACTCGACCGGGTGCTGGGCTACGAGGAATCCTACGCGGGCTCGAGCTTCGCCACCACGGAGAAGCTGGGCAGGTTCCGATACGGCTCGCCCATAGTCAACCTCGTGGCCGACGCCACCCTGCCGGGCGGCCTGGCCACGGCGGGCTACGACGACGACGCCGTCAAGGCGCAGCGCTGGCACATCGTGAAGGACGGCATACTCTCCGGCTACATGACCAGCCGCGAGTTCTCGCCGCAGATAGGCCTGCGCCGCTCGCAGGGCTCCTGCCGCGCCGACGGCTTCGCCAACATCCCGATCGTGCGCATCTGCAATCTCAGCCTCATGCCCGGTTCCGCCGGCTCGCTGGACGACCTGATACGCTCGACTAAAAAAGGCGTCGTGATGGAGAACAACAAGTCCTGGAGCATAGACCAGCGGCGCCTGAACTTCCAGTTCGGCTGCGAGATCGGCTGGCTGGTGGAGAACGGGAAAATAAAAAGAATGGTCCGCAATCCCACCTACCAGGGCATCACTCCGGCTTTCTGGGGTTCCTGCGACGCTATCTGCGGGCCGGAGGAATGGCGGGTATGGGGGGTGGCCAACTGCGGCAAAGGACAGCCCGGCCAGACCGCCGCGATGTGCCACGCCTCCAGCCCGGCCCGCTTCAGAAGGGTCAAAGTGGGTGTAAAAGCCGGATAAACCCCGCTGAGACCCTTTTCAAAGGCTTTAGGGCGGCCTTTAAAAAAGAGCTGGCAGATTTGCGGCGCCCTATTGACAGAATATATATATATTAAGTAGTATTTCCTTTCAACAGAGCCGCCTTTTTTAACAGGGAAAATCCGATCATTTTCCTTTTTATAAAAGCCTTGCACAGTCAAGACCCAAACGTTTAATTAACAAATAAAACACTTATTAAATAAGAGTTTTTTCACTAAAAACCCCCTATATTAACAGTTGTGGATAAGTTGTGGATAACTCACAAAATTTCAAAGAACTCTGGCAGAATGCCTGCGTTAAAATAGAGCAGGAAATAGGAAAGGACCCATTCGACCTCTGGATGCGTCCCGCGAAGCTGCTCCTGATAGAAGGCGACACGGTAAAACTTGAGGTCCCGGACCCTCTCATATTCGAGACCATAAAGAAGCGTTACGAGAACATCATAGTGCGCGCTCTCTCCGAGCTGTCCGGCAAAGAGTACAGGATAGACTATTCCCTTTCCCTGGCCCCGCGCGAGCCCCGGCCCGCCCCTCAGCCGGAGCCGGCGGCGCAGCCGGCCGCCAGGCCGCAGTCCTCCGCGTATTCCAATTTCAATCCCAACTACACTTTCCAGACCTTCATAGTGGGCCCGTCCAACCGCTGGGCCTACTCCTCCGCCAAGGCCGTGGCGGAGAAGCCCGGGCACCTTTCGAACCCTTTCTTCATCTACAGCCCGCCGGGCCTGGGCAAGACCCACCTGATGCACGCCATCGCCAACGAAATACTGCGCATCAACCCGGCGGCGAAGGTCATCTATACTCCCAGCGAGAATTTCGTCAACGAGTATATCGACACCATACAGAACAAGAGCAACTCGGCGGAGATCTTCCGCAGCAAGTACCGCAAACTCGACTGCCTGCTGCTCGACGACATACAGTTCATGATGGGCAAGGAACGCAGCGAAGAGGAGTTCTTCTACACTTTCAACGCCCTTTTCGAATCCAAGAAGCAGATAGTCGTGACCTCCGACCGGCCGCCGCGGGAACTCTCCCTGGCGCAGAGACTGGTCTCCCGCTTCCTCTCCGGCACGATAGCGGACATGAAACAGCCGGACCTCGAGACGCGGATAGCCATTCTCCGGGAGAAACGCGACCAGTACAGGTTCGACATCCCGGACGACGTCGTGAATTTCATAGGCGAGAACGTCAAGACGAGCATCAGGGAACTCGACGGCTGCCTGCTGACGGTGGGGAATTACTGCGCGAACATGAAACTCCAGCCCACGATAGACGTGGTCCGCGAGATCATCAAGAACCACATGGGGATACAGCAGGACGACGGGGACAAGATCAGCATAGAGACCATAATCGGCGTGGTGGCCGAGAAATACCAGCTCGACCCCAAGGACCTGCGCTCCAAAGGCCGCCGCGACGCGGTCGTGCTGCCCAGGCAGATGGCCATGTACCTGGCCTGCGAGCTGACCGACCTGTCCA
>JAQUQF010000197.1 GCA_028749105.1 Acidobacteriota bacterium
AGCCCATGCGGTGCCGCGAATGAAAGCCTTCAAGCCCGAGCAGATCATGGATAGGGCGCTGTTCAAAAGGATTAAGGAGTTCGCGAAGGACAAAAAGACCCCCCTGCTCATCGTTGACCTTGACATCGTTGGCAGGAAATACGACGAAATACGGAAGCTGCTGCCCATGGCGAAAGTATATTACGCTGTCAAGGCCAACCCCATGGATGGCGTCGTGCGCCTGCTTGCCGACCGCGGTTCCAATTTTGATGTCGCCACCCGATTTGAGCTCGACCAGCTGTTGAGGCTCGGCATCCCGGCGGACCGGATGAGCTTCGGCAACACCATCAAGAAGGCCAGGGATATCCGGTACGCTTTTGAACAAGGCATAAGGCTCTATGCCACCGATTCGCAGAGCGACCTCTGCAAGATCGCCAGGAACGCGCCGGGCGCAAAGGTTTTTTTCAGGCTCAAGGTGGTCGACATCTCGTCAGAATGGTCGCTGTCCAGGAAATTCGGGACGGACAGGGATACGGTCATCCGCCTCATACGGCAGGCAAAAAAACTTGGCGTGATCCCCTACGGACTGTCTTTCCACGTCGGCTCTCAGAAGACCATGGCCAATGCCTGGTCCGACGCCATCTACAAGAGCTATCAGATATTCAAGGAAGCGAAGACGTTCGGCGTGAAATTGAAGATGCTGAATCTTGGCGGCGGCCTTCCGGCCAATTATTACCATCCCGAACTGGATGACGATGAAAACGATTTCAAGATGATCCTGAAGCCTTACCATGTGGCGCATTACATCGAATCGATCAAATCATCGCTGTCCGAGATCTTCGGAAAGGATATCCCGGAGATATTCATGGAGCCCGGCAGGTCCCTGACCGGCGACGCCGGGGTCATCGTGAGCGAGATCGTTCTCATCTCAAAAAAGAGAGAACGCAAACGGAAAGAGAGCATCTATATGGACATTGACGGCCGCAGGCGCATACTCCCCAACTCTCCCAGCTTCGGTTTCGAGGAGCAGAAATGGGTTTATTTCGACATCGGCAAGTTCGGCGGGCTCATCGAGACCCTTGATGAATCGATCAACTATCCGATCTATGTCGAACGGTCCGGCAGGCCGGAGCGGGTGGTGCTGGCCGGCCCTACTTGCGACAGCGTGGACATCCTGTACGAGAAGCATCCGTATTACCTGCCGCATACCATCAGGGAGGGCGATCGCGCGTATATCTTCTCGACGGGCGCTTACACCCAGAGCTACTGCTCCATCAATTTCAACGGCATCCCGCCCCTGGCCGCTTATATCCTCCCGCGCCTGAAGAAGAATAGATCTTGATGGACACTAAAGGATAAAAAAAGTTCGGGGCTAGTCGTTCTTCAGGGGCAGCGGCCGGGCGGCGTCGGTGATGGCGCCGATTTTCACCGCATAGCTCGATTTTTTGGCGATATCCTCGTCGGTGAGCAGGTGGTAGTCGATCAAGCCATTGGACTTGTACCCGGTCCGGGAAAAATTGATTTCGGCAAGGCATAGGCTCCAGCCCTCGAGCCAGATCCCGAGCTGCTGTTTTTGCTCCTCGCTGCCCTGGAAATGGATCAGCAGGTCGATGTCGCTGCCCGGGCCGGCAGTGGCGTTCTTGGTCGAGCCGAATACATAAAAGGCCTTGACGCCGAAGCGCTTGCCGTCAAGCTGGCTCGCCATGCGCTCGGCCATGCGCAGCCGCCAATGCCAGTGGTCTTCGCTGGCGGTCTCCGCCGGCTCCTTCATTTCCTCGGCATTGGCCGTGGTCGCGACCTGAGTGGCGATGTAGCCAAGGGCCTCACCCAGGTCGGCGTTCATGGCGATGCGCAGGATCTTGCCGCCGGTGGCATTGGGCACGTCGATCACGTGGATCGTTTCGGCCAGGGCGGCCGACTCGGGAAGGATGTCGGCCAGGTAGTTCCGCGAACCGAGCAGGAACTTTTCATTGAACTCGATGCCCGGGTCGTCGGGATAGAGCGGCAGGTAGCGGATCGACGACTCGACCAGGTCCTGGAAGAAATGGGTGCCGAACGAAAGTTCCGGAACATAGTTGCCCTTCTTGTGGGCGATCTCGATCAGCATGGCCGTGTTGTTGAAATCGGAATAGGTGACCGGGACTCCCAGTTTGATGTCGCCGCGGCTGCCCCAGCGGCCAGGCCCCATCAGTATGAATTGGCGCTTGGGCAGCAGGCTGTTCAGCTTGCCGACCACGTGCCCGATCTCCAGCATCTCCTCGCTGCTTTCCAGCTGGCTGTACTTGTCCGGGTCGACGTAGACGATGTGGGTGATGTCGGGGAGCTTGCCGTTGGAGATGTAGCGGTTGGCGGAAAAGACGATGCGCTCTTCGGCGATGTCCTTGGGGATGGGGCTGGCCACGTTGCCGGCCGTGGAACTCTGCGGCCGGCACTGCAGGAGGTAGAGGTTGCGGCCGTCGTGGGCGAACTCGATGTCCACCGGCGTGTTCATTTTTTCCTGCAGGGTCTTGAGAATCGTTTGCAGCTGCTTGACGAACGGCGTGCGCGAGATCAGCCCTTCGAAGGTGACAAACAGGTTCTGCCTGGAAAAATCAAGGTGGAGCGCCGACGGGGTGTAGATGTGGTCGTCTTCGTACAGCGAGACGATCCTCTCGATGCCGGGGTATTCCTGGCCGCATTCCTCCAGCAGGGCGGGGATCTCCTTGGTCTCGAAGGTGCCGGTCTTCAGGTTGATGACGTCGATGCGCTTCGGTGAATAGCGCATCGTCTCCTCGGCGGTGACATTGACGCGCAGGTTGGGGATGCCCGGGGAGATCAGGATGGGGTAGTCATCGCTGACGCGATCGACGGCCCGGGTGCCCAGTCCCGGAACGATGCGGGCCAGACCGTCCTCGCGCTTGATCCGCGATGACCAGCGGAATTCGTTGTTGCTGAAGGCCACGCCGGCAAAGGCAGGAAAAAAGTAGTCACCCACCTTTTTGCCGACCACTTCCTGGATCATGATGCCCATCTCCTCATGGAAGTCCAGCAGCCCGCGTTCGGCGCGGTATTCGATGGGATCGGGGCCGAAGATGGAGGCATAGACCTCGGCAATGGCGTCGGTCAGGGCGTCCAGCCTCTCCTGCTTCGTCCCCTGGTTGGCCAGGAACAGACTCTTGTATTTTCCCGAGAACGCCGTTCCCATGCGGTCTTCCAGGAGACTGGAACTGCGCACGATCAGCGGCTTGTCACCGAGGTCGTCGAGGGCCATGGAGAGGCCCTTGATGATTTCGATGGGAAAGTGGGAATTTTTCAGGAGCTGGACCACGTTCTGGTATTCCAGGCGGATCTGGTCGATCTCCTTGTATTTCTGCTCGTTCACTTCCTCCAGATTGTTGTAGCTGAGGAAGCTCATGATGGCGTCGGTGGTGATGTACCAGGTTTTGGGGAAGCGCAGGTCGCCGAGTATGGCGGAGTAGTCGCCCGGTTTGGAGAAGATCTTCTGGGCCAGGAACAACCCGGCGCTTTTCCCTCCCAGCCGGCCGTAGCCATTGGCGGGATAGATGATGCGCTGCACCAAATCGTAGAAATGCCGCACTTCGATGTGATTTTTGGCGATATTGATGAACTCGAGCTGGTCGGAAAAGAAACGGCGGATCAGAGAGACGCGCAGTCCCTTCTCCATGGGCGGCGAGAGCTCGTAGTCGCCTCCGGAGATGTAGTGGTAATGGGTGATGGCGTTGATGATGTCGACCAGGGGCATGTCGATGTTATTGATCGCCTTGCTCAGGAAACTGGCCTTGTCCTCCTGGATCCACTTCTGGATGCGCCCCAGTATCTCGTTGTCGGTCAGGTAGCGTGCCGCGATCCGGAAGGTCATGTCGCTGTGTTCCAGAAGTTCCAGCTGCGATTTTTTCTGACTGGGGCGGTTCATGTCGTCGCTCAGTTCGGTCTGGGCGGCATCCTGGTCTTTGCTCAGCGACATCAGGAGCTCCTTGGCCTCCATCACGCCGTTCCAGAAGAGATGGTAGACCATTTTCCGGCCCAGGTGGATGTACAGGTTCTGGTCGGTGCGGCGCAGCAGGTCGACGATCACCATCCATTCCGTCTCGTTCTTGTCGCTGAGATCTTTCTGCGCGGTTTCCCCTTCGCGCGATACCTGCTCCAGCTTCAGGTGCAGGATGGTGCGGCCGATGCGCTCGGCGATAGATCGGACGAGCCCACGTCT
>JAQUQF010000198.1 GCA_028749105.1 Acidobacteriota bacterium
CGCGCACCTCGCGCGTCAGGTTCAGCCCCAGGCCGCCGTTCTCCAGCTTGTCGACCACCCGCAGGCTCTGCTCATAGTGGCGGAAGCCGCCGGGACAGATCTCGGCGAGGACCGCCTCGCCGATGTGGCCGAAGGGAGTGTGGCCGAGGTCGTGGCCCAGGGCGATGGCTTCGGTCAGGTCCTCGTTCAGATTCAACGCCCGGGCGATGGTGCGCGCGATCTGGCTCAGCTCCAGGGTGTGGGTCAGACGCGTGCGGTAGTGATCGCCCTCTGGTGAGATGAACACCTGGGTCTTGTGCTTCAGGCGGCGGAAGGCCTTGGAGTGCAGGATGCGGTCGCGGTCGCGCTGGAATTCGGTGCGCACCGGCGAGGGCTTCTCGGGGCGCTCGCGGCAGCTGTCGCGGCTGCGGGCGGCGCGCGGGTGCAAGGCGGCGTCCTCGCGGGCCTCCAGCTCCAGGTGGATGTTGTTCACGGCGCGCTCGGCCGGTCGGGGCAGCAGAACGAATCCTCGGTGCTCTGCAGCGGGCAGCCGCCGCCGCAACTCGGCAGCAGTTCGCAGCCGCGGCACTGGTCCATGGCCCAGTCGCGGCGGCGCAGGGCGGCCAGGAAATCGTGGCCGTAGATCTTGGCGAACGGATCGCTCAGGATGCTGCCCAGCGGGCGGAAGAAGCTCTGGCAGGGGATGACCGTGCCGTCGGGCTCGACCGCCAGGTTGTACTTTCCGGCCGTGCACCGCTTGATCCCCAGGTCATGCTCGACCGGGTTCAGCCGGCAGTACTGGGTCGGCGTGTACCAGGTGAAGCTCATCCCTTCCCGCTCCGCCTGCTGGCGCAGGCCCTCCAGGATGGGCAGCAGCTCCTCCTCGGTCAGGCCGCGGTCGGCGTGGCGCGATCTTCCCGCCTTGATGATGGAGTTGACGGCGAACGAGCGAACGCCCAGTTCCTTCAGGAAGGGGACCAGCTCGGGGATGGAGTCGCGGTTGTCGCGGGTGATGGTCGTGTTGGTCAGCACGTGGATGCCCGCCGCGAGGACATTGCGGATCCCCTGCACGGTCAGGCGAAAGGCGTCGCTGTTCACCATGCGATCGTGGACAAAAGCCTGGGCCGATTCCAGAGTTACCTGCACGTAGTCCAGCCCGGCATCCTTCAGGAGCCGCACATAGGAGGCGTCGGCCAGGCGCACGCCGTTGGTCAGCAGCCCGGTGATGGCCCCCAGGTCCTCGGCGAAGGTGATGAGCTCGGGCAGGTCGTCGCGCAGGGTCGGCTCGCCGCCGGTGAAATCGAAGTGGGGAACGCCGTGCTCCCAGAGGGTGCGCATGGCTTTCCGCCATTCGGCTGTGGTAAGCTCAGCCGACTCGCGGCGCTGATTGTAGCAGTGAGCGCAGTCGATATTACAGCGGTAGGTCAGGACCAGGTCCATGCGGTAGGGGGCCGAGACCGGGGTTTGGAACGCCTCGATCTTGTCGATGCCGAAATAGGTCACCGGGCAGACGTCGGGGCGGTTGACGAGCAGGTCGATCTTCTCCAGCGTCTCCTTGTAGTCGCGACCCACCCGGGTCCTGCCGACGCGGAAGGCGGCGGCCAGCTGCCGAAGACTCTCCTTGCGGGGAAAATCATCGAGGAAATACTTGACCATGGCGGCTGCCGTGGCGTTGAGGTGCACCACGCGGTAGGCGTCGACCATCAGGATGGCCGTTCCGTCCTGCTCCAGCCGCAAATGGAGACGGCGGGCGCCGAACTTCCTGCTGTTGTAATAATGGTACAGCCCTGGAGCCAGCGCCTCGGCGCGGTCCTTGCGGGCGTAGGCGCTCCAGAGCAGGGGCACGAGCAGAAGCATCACGGCCAGGAAGACGATGAGCGCCGGCAGCAGGCCATCCATGCGGCCGTAGCGCGAAAGGTCCAGGTTCAGGGCCAGGAAGCGGCCGTGGTTGAAGAGCCGGGCGGTGAACGCCGCGGCAAAAGTGGCGGCGGCCAAAGCGACCAGCGTCGCGACCACCCCTTTTTTCAGTGAAAAGGTCCTCATCGGCCGCCTCCGGCGCAGGCGCAGGCGCAGCCGGCGCAGGCGCAGGCACAGGCGCAACTGCTGTGCCCGCCGCTGCTGCGGCCGCTGGAACTGCTATAGGTGCGCACCGGCGGCGGATTGGTCACCCTGGTAATGGCCGCCGTGAAGGCAGAGGTGTCGCCCAGCAGGGCGCCGGAGAAGGCCTGCAGGCTGCCGACCAGGTTGGCGGCCGCTCCGCTCACGGTCTGGCCGAACCCCTTTCCCGGGACGGAGGCGCCGCCCGTTCCCGAAGTGCGCTGCGGGAAACGGCGGTACCAGTAATCCGTGCTCCCCGGCAACAAGATCGTATCGTTGGCGTATGGCTCCAGCCTCTTTTCATATTCGGGATCCAGGGCCAGCCATTCCAGCGATTGGGCCAGCTCCGCGGGCAGCTTGTCGGGGGGGCAGCCCTGCACCTGCTCCCAGGCCTTGTTCATGATCGACTGGTAATAGGCATTGGTCTCCCGCCGGGAAAAGCCGGCCATTTTCTTTTCCAGCGCCGCGATCATGCCGGTGATCAGCTTGCGCAGCAGGCCTTTGTCGAGACGATTCTCGTTGTCGATGGCGGCGATGAAGTCGGTCTCGTACTCCTGCAGCTCAAGTCCCTCCTGCTTCTGCTCGTGGTAGCGGAAGTCCTTGGCGCCGACTTCCCTGATCTCCAGCTTGCCTTTTTTCAGCAGGCCGAAAATGACCAGCAGCAGCACCCTGGCCAGGGGCAGCTCCTGCAGCAGGGCCGCTTCCGCAGGCGCCAGGCCGCGCTTGATGCCCCCACTCTCGATGCCGACGCGCGGCGGCAGGTATTGCTGCAGGCGCTTGCGGCTGCTGCGCACGGCGAATACGACGATCAGGATGATGATCCAGATCGGTGACAGCGAAAAAACAAAGGCGATGAACGCAATGATCACCGATGAAACAATTTTGAGGATCGACAGTTTGGGCGGAGAGTAGACGTTGGCCACCAGGCTCCTGGGGAAGGAGGCGCCGGCGGCATAGGGGACGGTGGCCGGCCTGTCGAGCCACAGCCAGTGGTAGACCACGCGGTCGCCCTCCTGGAGCATCTCGCTCGGCTTGTAGGCGCTGTCGCCGAAGCCATGGTACTTCACCTCCTCCGGCTTGCTGCCGGGGGGGAGGTTGAATTGGACCTCGATGCGCTTGGCGCTGCCCGCAACATACTTGCCGTCGTACCAGGTGGTCTTGAACTGCACCGCTGCATAGTTGGGGTCGTCGCTGTCGGGGTAGACCATGCGCGAAAGCAGGATCGAGAATTCCAGCGTCCCGCTGCGGCCGGGGGCGATCTCGCTGGCGCCGAGGTGGACCTCGACGCCGGGCTTGACGAATTCGGAGCGGCGGATGTCGGTCAGCGCCGTCCCGGCGATGGAGGCCCGGGCCGAGTCCAGTTCGTAATTTTCATTCGGCATGCCGATGTCGATGATGTCGACGGGATGGCTGCCCGGTTGCGGAGTGAAGGTGACGGCATAACGGAGATCGACCAGGCCGTCCTGCCTCACGGTGAGCACTGCCTTGAGGTCATCCACCTTGAAGTAGTAATCGGCCGCCGCCGCCGGCAGGCAGAGCGCCAGCGCCAGCAGGAGCATGGCGGCGCGCTTTCCCTTCACCATTTCGGCTCCTCCTCCAGCTGGTACTGGCTGTGGCAATAGGGGCAGGAGATGAAAACCGCGCCCAGCTTCACTTCCATGGAATCTTTCTTCAACTCGGCGCCGCAGTTCCTGCATTTGAGCAGCTGGGAGCTGACGTCGCCGCCGATCTCGACCTTCTGCTCGACGATCACCGTCTCCTTCCTGCGGTAGGCGAGGAACAGGATGCCCAGGGCGACGGCGAACAGCAGCAGGCCGAGGGCGACTCGGCCGGTGATCAGGAAGGCCAAGCCAATGACGAAAGCGATGAAAGAGAATATCAGTGCCAGAACTTTTTCCATGACTTGACCATAGCAAATCAGTTTGGCAAATGCAACCAAAAACCGATCCGGGCCAAATGGCTGAAGTTCCCCGAGAGCATGGCAGGCTGCAGGGTTTTTTCTTTTTCCTGTGTTATACTATCATTCATGAGAAAATGGACGCTTGTATGGGTCGCCGCCGCATTCATCGTCGTTGGGGCCGCTGTGTCCGTCTTTTTCCTGACCCGTC
>JAQUQF010000199.1 GCA_028749105.1 Acidobacteriota bacterium
TGTAGACGGAGCGGAACAGGTCGGGGTTGCAGGGGACGATGCCCAGCGACGTCAGGTTGTTGAAGAAATACCCGGCGCACAGCGCGGCGTGGTAGGAGGTGCCGGCGCCGATGAAGAAGACCCGGCCGCCGCGGTCGAAACTCTGCCGGAACAGGGCCACGGCCTCGTCCTTGAAGCGCATGACCTTGCGCTTCTTTTTCCAGATGACGATCGAGTCCAGGGCGAACAGGGCCGGGTCGTATTCCTCGCCGAACTCGCGCAGCTCGCGCAGCAGCTGGGCCTCGTCGGAAGTAAAGAACGCCGGCGCCGCGTCCGGACGCTTCCCGGCGGGCAGGGCGCGAAGTTCCTTGACGACGGCCGAAAAGCCCGGGCCGCCGATCACCTTCAAGAAAGCCTCCTTGAGCGTGACCCGGTCGAATATGGCGTACAGCTTGAGCAGCTCGAACACGACATCCTTGCATTCCCGGGCATGGCGCTCGAACACGGCAAATTCGGCATCCTCCCAGTCCCGGGCGAAGTAGTATTTCAGGATCATGTCCAGGTTGGCCACCGTGGAATCGATCTCCTGCTCCATGAAGAAATGGTACTTCGGCTGCAGGGCGATGTCGGCGATGTTCAGCTTCGAGCGCTTCAGCCCCGGCACGGTGCGGCGGCCGTCGGCCAGGGAAAAGACGAAATACTCTTTTGCCGTGAAATAGATCCCCTGCCCCTCGACCAGCGGGATCAGGAAACGGGTCTTGGCCAAGACCGAGGTCAGGTCGGAGGAGACGACGATGAAGTCACCGTCCTCGTCGCTGCCTTTGCCGGCATAGAGCGAAGAGCCGGCCTTGACGGCGAAGATGCCCTCGATGCCCGGCGCCGCGACGCAGGCGGCGTAGGAGCCCAGCGCCTTGCGGTTGGCCTGCAGGATGGCCTGCAGCAAATCGTCGATGCGGGACCCTGCGCCGTGCTCCCGGCGCAGCGCCAGCTGCTCGTGGTAGAAATGCTCGATCAGGTGGACCAGCATCTCGCCGTCGTTGTCCGAAACGATGCGATGCCGGGCCTCGCCGAGGAACTCCTTCAGGCTGTCGGTGTTGGAGATGTTGCCGTTGTGCGCCCCCAGCAGGCGCTCCCGGCAGCTCACTTCATGCGGCTGGGCGTTCTCGTCGGTCACCGCGCCATAGGTGGCCCAGCGCACCTGGCCGATGAACTTGCAGCCGCATTGCGTTTCCAGGTCGAGCTCGTGGATGACCTTGGAGGGCGAGCCCACTTTCTTCTTCAGGGTGATCGTGCCGTCTTCCCTGAAAAAGGCGCCGCCGGTGGAATCGTAGCCGCGATACTCCAGCTTCTTCAGCAGGAAGGAGCCGACCTGGCCCAGCCGTTCACTGTCACGGCCATAGACGATGCCGACTACCCCGCACATGGTCGCCCCGCGATTCCTCTGGCCCCTACCATTTCCTGCGCTTCCAGTAGAACAGGAAACCGATGCCGGAAATCACCGCCAGGGACAGGGCGATGAGGAAAGCCAGCGGGTGGTGCTGCATGGGGAAGGGGACGTTCATGGAGAAGATGCTGACCACCAGGGTCGGCATCATGATGGTGATGGTGATGATGTTCAGCGTCTTCATCAGCACGTTGAGATTGTTGCCCACGATCCCGGCCCGGGCGTCCATCAGCCCCGACAGGATGTTGGAGTATATCTCGGCCTGCTTGTAGCACTGGTTGTTCTCGATGAAGATGTCGTCAAGAAACTCCTGGGTGTCGCCGTCAATGCCGATCTTGACGGTATTGTTCTTGATCTTGTCGATGACCATGCCGTTGGAATTGATGGCGTTCAGATAATAGACCAGGCTTTTTTCGAGGATGAACATGTTGAGCAGGTACTTGTTCTCCATGGAGGCGTTGATCTTCTGTTCCAAAGAATCGGAGAGCATGTTGATGACCTTCAAGTGCTCGATGAAATGGAAGATCGAGCGGTAGATCAGCGACAGCATCACCCTGGGCAGCGACAAGCCGCGGATGAACGGCTTGCCTTCGAACAGGGGGATGTCCTCGGTTTGCAGGATGACCAGGCGCTCCTTGAACAGGAACAGGCCTAGCGACGTGACGCGGAAAAGGAAATTGTCGCAGGCGGCGTAGTTCTTGGGCCGCTTGAAGATCAGGGCGACGTGTTCCGGTTCGAATTCCAGGCGCGAGAGCTCGTCGGGGTCAAGGGAGGAATTCAGGGTGTGCTCGTCCAGCTTCAATTCTTCGGTCAGGTATCTTTTCTCGGCGTCGCTGGGATTGACGTAGACCAGGATCGGGCTCTGCTCGTTCTGGCTCTCCACTATTTTTCCGCCGGCAAGTTCGTACCGTCTCACCATGCCGCCACCTCCCCCGCCCGGGAAACGCCTGGGTTCACGACATCCGCTGCAACTGGGACGATGCCCCGTAAGAGTTCATTATACCAGCATTTCCGCCCGCTGTCGAGGCAAAAAAAAGGGCGGCGTTGCCGCCGCCCCCATGTGTCTGGGATAAAAACGGGTTATTTCTTCTCTTCCGCGGCCTTCTGGCACCCTTCGTGCTTCATTTCGCAGCCGGCCTTGGCCTCCATCTTCTTGCCTTCCATCTTGCAGTCCTTGGCTTCCATGTGCTTGCCGCCCATCATGCCGCAGCCCTGGCCGTGCATCATCATGCCGCCCATCTTGCCACAGCCCATTTCGCCAAACTTGGCCTTCTGCTCGTCGGTCAGCAGCGCCTTCACCGCCAGACGCTGGGCCAGGTGCTTCTTCTGCATGTCGGCATGGAACTTGGCCAGCTCGTCGATCTTGGCCTCGGCCTTTTTGACGTCGACCGGGTCCTTCATCAGGGCCTGCATCTCGCCGGCCAGCTTGCCCATGTCGGCCTTGGCCGCGGCCATCATCTTCTGGCACTCTTCGTGCAGCTTCGTCAGCTTGGCCTTCTGCTCGTCCGTGAGGTTGGGAATGTTCTTGAGCATCATGCAGCCTTCGGCTTTCATCATGCAATCCTTGCCCATCACCTTTTCCTGATCGCCCTTGCAACCCGGCTTCCCGCAATTCGGGGCTGCCTGCAGCGGCGCGATCACAACCGTGGCGACGAAAGCCGCCAGGGCCAGCACTCTGAAAATCTTTTTGTGTGTCATGTGGGTAAAACCTCCTTTATAAGTTTACCTTTTTGGAATCACTGCTTGCTTTCATCCGCGTTCCCGCAACCGGGCTGGCCCGAGCCGCGCCCGGTCATGCCCCCAGTCGGACAGGACGCTCCGGCCGTCTTGCCCGGGCAAAGTCCCCGTTCCAGGCAGCCCTCGTACTTGCGCAGCTGGGCCGGGGAGAAGATGCCGCGCGCCTTCAGGGAGTGGAGGACGAACATCTTGTCCAGCGCCGCCTGCTGCCGGGCGATCTCGCCCAGGATGGCGTCCAGGTCAGCTTCGCGGACATCCTTGCCCTTGAGCAACATAAACAGTTCCCGGCGTTTCTGGCTCAGAGCTTCCTGCAGCGGCCTGGCCCGCTCCAGCACGGCCCGGCGCTCGCTTTCCATTTGCCGCGCCTGCTGCGAACTCAAGCCCAGGTGGCGCTTCATGGGGCCGTCATGCCAGCCTGGCGCCACGCCGTCCCTTGCCCCGCCGTGGATTCTCGGCCATGCCCAGTGCAGCAGGAAGCCGATGTTGACCCCCAGGGATACCAGGAGCAGAACGACCAGGACCCCGCGCCTCATTGGAGTTCCCCCTGCAGCAGGCGGTCGTATACGCCGCCGAACGAATCGCCGGGGAGGTCGGCGAAGGCGTCAAGGTTCAACGTCTGGTTGAAGGCCGTGCCGACGGCAACGGTCGGGGCCTCGAAACGGCCGCTCAGGGAAAAACCCAGCAGCGCCGAAAAGACCAGGAGCAGGAGCATGGCCGCGCGCAGCACCATGGGCCGGTAGAATAGCGAAGAAAAAGCGGACAGCCGGGGACGGCGGGGCGCAGCGGCGACCTGCGCCATCACGCCGGCATAGAAGCCGGGGCCTGGCTCGATCGCCTGTTTCGGCCGGACCAGGTCCCGCAGCCAGGACTGCTCCCGCTGCCATTCCAGACAGGAAGGACAGGCCTGCAGGTGCTCCTGCAGTCCCGCCCGGGCAGCCGGCGCCAGCCGGTCATCCATGGCCAACGAGATGTTTTTCCTTGCCTTGATGCAGCGCATTTTCATATCCTCCCCTTTAGACAGG
>JAQUQF010000200.1 GCA_028749105.1 Acidobacteriota bacterium
GTCGACAAGGGGACCCTGCGCGTCATTTCCGCCACGCAGTCGCCGACCGTCGTTCAGCGGACGATCGCCCGCGTCCTCGGCCTGCCCATGAGCCAGGTCGCGGTCGAGGTCTACCGCCTGGGGGGAGCGTTCGGCGGCAAGGAGGACCAGGCCACCTCCTGGGCGGTGATGGCGGCGCTGGCGGCGCACGCGCTGCGACGGCCGGCACGGCTGGTCTTTGATCGCGGCGAGGACATGCGCTTCACCGGCAAGCGCCATCCCTATTCCTCGGACTTCAAGATCGGCCTCGACCGCGACGGCGGCATCCTGGCCTATGAGGTCACCTATTACCAGAACGCCGGCGCCGCAGCCGATCTGTCGCCGGCGATCCTCGAGCGCACCCTGTTCCACGCCAGCAACAGCTACCATATCCCCAACGTGCGCGCCACCGGCCTGTCCTGCCGCACCAACCTGCCGCCCTTCACCGCCTTCCGCGGCTTCGGCGGCCCGCAGGCGCTGTTCGTCCTGGAAGCGGCGATCTTCCAGGCCGCCGAGAAGATGGGGCTGCCGCCGGCGGTTCTCCAGGAAAAAAACCTCCTCTCCGAAGGGGACGAATTCCCCTACGGCCAGAAGGTGAGAGAATGCCGGGCGCGGCGCTGCTGGGACGAGGCGGTTGCGGCATTCGACCTCGAGGCGGCGCGCAGGCGGGTCCGCGAGTACAACGAGGCCAACGCCCTCAGCAAGAAAGGGCTGGCGCTGATGCCGGTGTGCTTCGGCATCTCGTTTACCAGCACCCACCTGAACCAGGCCGGCGCGTTGGTCCACATCTACACCGACGGCAGCGTCTCGGTCTCGACCGGTGCCGTCGAGATGGGCCAGGGGGTGAACAACAAGATCCTGCTCATCGCCGGCCGCACCCTCGGCATTGCCCAGAAGCGCCTGCGCATGGAGAGCACCTGCACCAAGCGTGTGGCCAACACCTCGCCGACGGCCGCCTCCACCGGCAGCGACCTCAACGGCAAGGCGGTGGAGCTGGCCTGCCTGGAGCTGCGCCGGCGCCTGCTCACGGTAGCGGCGGAAAAGCTGGGGCTGCCGGACAGCGCCGGCTTGGAGCTTCGCCAGGAATTCGTGTTCCGTTCCGGGGAAAAAACCGGGTTGACCTGGGACCAGCTGGTCCAGGCCGCCTATTTCGGCCGCGTCAGCCTGACGGCCCAGGCGCATTACGCCACGCCCGGAATCCGCTTCGACCGGGCGCGGGAAAAGGGCGAGCCTTTCGCCTACCACGTCTTCGGCACCGCCATCGTCGAGGCCACGGTCGACGGACTGCGCGGCACCGCCGCCATCGACTCGGTCAGGGCCGTCCATGACGCGGGCAGCAGCCTGAGCCATTTGACCGACCGCGGCCAGGCGGAAGGGGGGATCGTCCAGGGGATCGGCTGGATGACCCTGGAGGAGCTGCTGTATTCGGACAAGGGACGGCTGCTGACCGATACCCTTTCGACCTACAAGATACCCGACATCCGTACTGCTCCCTCGGAAATCGACGTGCGTTTCCTTGAGGATGCCGCCAATCCGGCCGCCGTGCTCAATTCCAAGGCCATCGGCGAGCCGCCCTTCATGTACGGCATCGGCGCCTACTTCGCCCTGCTGGCCGCCCTGCGCGCCCTCAAGCCCGGCAAGCCGCTGCCGTTTTCCGCGCCGCTGACCAACGAAAAGATACTGAACTGGCTGGAAGAAAACTAAGGAGATTTCATGGACAAGACCGCCGAACAAGTGCTGGCCCTGGCTGAAAAATACCGCAGCCTGACGGCCGAAAACCTCTCGCGCCTGGTGAAGATCCGCTCGCTGTCGGCCGGGGAAAAGGAGATGGCCGCCGAGCTGAAGCGGCAGATGGAGGAGGCGCGCTTTGATGAAGTGCGCCTCGACGGCCTGGGCAGCGTTTTGGGCCGCGTCGGCAAGGGCGAGCGGCTGATCGCCGTCGATGCCCACATCGATACCGTCGACCAGGGCAACCTCGACAACTGGAGCGAACCGCCCTTCTCGGGAATGATTGCCAATGGCTTCGTCCACGGCCGCGGCAGCGTCGACCAGAAAGGCGGGGCGGCGGCCATGGTCACCGCCGGCCGCATCCTGAAGGAGCTGGGAATGCGGGACGATCTCGCGGTCCTTTTCACCGGCACGGTCATGGAAGAGGACTGCGACGGGTTGTGCTGGAAATACATCATCGAGGAGGAGAAGATCCGCCCCGAGCTGGTGATCATCACCGAGCCGACCGCCCTGGGCATCTACCGCGGCCACCGCGGCCGCATGGAGATGCGCGTCACCTTCCAGGGGCTCTCCGCGCACGGCTCGGCGCCAGAGCGCGGCAAGAACGCCATCACCATGGGGGCGCACGCCTGCCTGGAGATCGAGAAGCTGAACGGCCGCCTGCGCCATGACGACTTTCTGGGCAAGGGCTCGGTCACGGTCAGCGAGTTCGTCTCCGGCTCGCCCTCGCTCTGCGCCGTGGCCGACTTTGCGCGCATCCACCTCGACCGCCGGCTCACCGCCGGCGAGACGAAGGAGACGGCCATGGCCGAGGTGCGCGAGCTTGTCAAGGGCATGCCGGCCCCGTCGGGGCGGGGCGGTGCGGCGGTGGTGGAGGTGCTGCAGTATCGCGAGAAGGCCTATACCGGCAAGGAATACGGCATGGAGAAGTATTACCCCACCTGGAAGCTCGAGCCGGGCCACCCCGCCGTTGCCTGCGGCGAGGAGGTCTTCCGCACCCTCTTTCAAAAGGAGCCGCGCGTCGACAAGTGGACCTTCTCGACCAACGGTGTCGCCATCACCGGCATCCACAACATCCCCTGCATCGGCTTCGGCCCCGGCAACGAGGTCGGCGCCCATGCGCCCAACGAGAAGGTCGCCATCGACGACCTGGTCAAAGCCTCGGCCTTTTATGCCCTGTATGCCTTGAATATGAAGTGACCTTCCGTGAAAGGAGAAAGACAATGAAAAAAAGAGCTGCGATTTTGCTGGGCGTTATGATCCTCATGGCCATGGCGTTGCCGGCCATCGTGCAGAAGGACGATTCCAAGTGCAAGGACCACCCCCTCTTCCCGACGCGCATGACCGACTACTGGATCCACCATTGTGACCAGAAGCAATTCGATTCCTACAGCTTCACCGTGGCCAAGGGCAAGAAGGAGGCGGTGGAAGGGCAACTCTGGCGGATCTCCTATTATCCGCAGGCCAGCGCCGTCTCGAAGCCCAGCCAGCTGCAGATCCAGCGCAACTATGAAAACGCAGTCCAGAAACTGGGCGGGACGATTGTCTACAGCGAGAAGGGGCTGAGCACCATGAAGCTCGTCCAAGAAGGCAAGGAGATCTGGGTCGAGGTGCTGGCCTCGTTCACCGGCGGGTACGGATTGTCCATCATGCAGAAGCAGGGCATGGCCCAGGACATCGTTGCCGACGCGGCCGCGATGGCCAACGACATCAACGCCACCGGCCATGTCGCTGTTTACGGCATCTACTTCGACTCGGGCAAGTCGCTGATCAAGCCCGAGTCGGCCGCGGCCATCGCCGAGATCGCCAAGCTGCTGAAGGGGCAGCCCGCCCTCAAGCTGTTTGTCGTGGGCCACACCGACAACGAAGGCGGCGTGGAGAGCAACATCACGCTCTCGCAGGACCGCGCCGAGGCCGTCTTGAAGGCGCTGACCGGCGAGCACGGCATCGCGCCAGCGCGGCTGCGCTCGTACGGCTGCGGCCAGTTCTCGCCCGTGGCGAGCAATGACAACGATGCCGGCAAGGCCAAGAACCGCCGCGTCGAGCTGGTGAAACAATAACCTCCAGCTGAACGTCACCATGCATTTTTCCCGATGTGTGGTGAGAATCCATCTGCCTGCGAACTGAAGCGACGGGTCAGTTCTTGCTTTTCTTTCGCGGCGAACGGGGCGGTGGCTTCTTCCGTCCGGATCGCTTCCTGAATTCGATCAATTCCACCGGGGCGCCGTCGTGCACGACCATGGCCGCGCGCACGCCGGCCGAAGGCGTGCCGGGCGCGCAGAGGGCCGGCAGGCCGCACTCCTTCAGCTCCTTGTCCAGGTCGTCGACCTCGAAGGCGACATGGGGAACGGTCCTGACCAGCCTGGATATCCGGCAGCCGCGGTCGAAGCGCATCCACTCGATGCCGAAGG
>JAQUQF010000201.1 GCA_028749105.1 Acidobacteriota bacterium
AGGGGGAGGTAGTAGACGCGCAGGCGGCCCTGGAACCAGGCGAAGGAGAAGAAGACGATGATGGTGGTGAAGGTGGAGGCCAGGACCGGGATGAAGACCCGGCGCGGCCCTTCCAGGGCGGCGGCTTCCCGGTCGTACCCCTTCTCGCGCAGGCGCAGGATGCTGTCATAAACCACCACGGCGTTGTCCACGAACATGCCGAAGCCCAGGGCCAGGCCGGAGAGGGTCAGCAGGTTGAGGGGGATGCGCAGCAGGTAGATGGCGGTGAAGGTGGCGAACACCGAAAAAAAGACCGAAGCGAAAATGAGCAGCGCCCCCCGCCAGTCGCGCACGGTGAGGAGGAGGATGATGAAGATGACGGCCAGGATCAGCAGGGCGATGCGCGCCAGCCCCAGGAGGCGCCGCGCCAGCTCCTCGCTTTCGTCGCTGACGATCTTGTACTGCAGCTGGCCGTTGAATTTGCGCCGCAGGCTCTCGAGGCTGGCGCGGATGCGGGCGGCCAGCTTCATGGTCGAGGCCTGCGGCTGCTTGTAGACTTCGACGACCACGGTGGGCATGCCGTTGTAGCGCCCCTCCTCGCGCATTTCCTGGTAGCCCATGCGCGCCTGGGCCACGTCGCCCAGCAGGACGGCGCGTTCGCCGAAGTGCCCCACCACGACCTTTTCCAGGTCGCGGATGTCCCGGGCCGGGTTGGCCAGGGCCAGGGCGATCTCCTTGCCGTGGTCGCGAGCCGTCACCGAGACGATGCTGTAGAACGAAAGCTCCAGGGCGCGCACCAGGCTGCCGGTGCTGATGCCCAGGGCGTTCATCCTGTCCATGTCGGTGCGGATGCGCACCGCCAGGGGGACGCCGCCGGTGACCTCCACCCCCTGCAGTCCGGGGATGCTGCGCAGCAGCGGGGCCAGCTCGCGCTCGACGCGGTTGCGGGTGGTGAAGACCGAGGCGTCGCCGAACAGGCTGACGGTGAAAAACGGCTTTTTCCGGAACTCGTCCGGCTCATAGGCCTGCACCCGCGGCAGCGGCACCTGGGCGGGCAGCTTTTCGCGCAGCTTGTTCAGGCGCTCCTTGAGCAGCACGTAGACGAAGTCCATGTCGGCGTCGCGGGAAAACTCCGCGCGCACGAAACAGTTCCCCTCGTTGCACTGGGTCTCCACCTTGGAGGTCCACGTGACGCCCATGACCTCCTCCTCGATGGGCAGGGCGACGCGCTGCAGCACCATCTCGGCCGAGGCGCCGTACCAGGAGGCGCTGATGGAGAGCGCGGGCAGCTTCTCGTCGGGCACCAGCTCGATGGTGGAGTTGCTGAGGGAATAGGCGCCCAGGAGCAGCACGCTGGCGAAAAGGATCATGGCCAGCACCGGCCGGTCGATCATGAATCTCATGGCTTCAGGGCTTTGCCTTGTCGCGGGTGAACATCTCGTAGAGCACCGGGATGAGAATCAGGGTGAGGAAGGTGGAGGAAAGCAGGCTGCCGGCCACCACCACCGCCATCGGCCGCTGCAGCTCGGCGCCCAGGCCGCTCATGTAGATCATGGGCAGCACGCCGAAAACGGTGGTGAAGGTGTTGAGGATGATGGGCCGCAGGCGCACCCGCGAGGCCTCCAGCAGGGAGGCGCGCACCGACATGCCCGTTTTTCGCATCTGGTTGGCGTATTCCACCTTGACGATGGCGTCGTCGACCACGATGCCCACCGCCACCATCATGCCGATGCCGGAGATGACGTTGATGGTCTCGCCCAAAAGCAGCAGGGCGAAAAAGGCGCCGAACAGGCCCATGGGCACGGTGGACATGATGAGCAGCGGCTGCACCAGGTTCTCGAATTCGGCGGCCATCACCATGTAGACCAGCAGGATGGAGAGCAGCAGGGCGACGCCGACCGAGGAGAAGGCCGCGCGGCGCTCCTCCTCCTCGCCGGCGATGCGCACGCGCACGCCGCCCGGCAGGGCCAGTCTCTTCATGGCCCGCTGCAGGCGGGCGGCGGCCTGCTGGCTGTTGCCGTCCTGCAGGCCGGCCGAGATCAGGAAATAGCGCTCCTGGGATTCCCGCGCCAGCTCCTTGATGGAGGAAACGCGCTCGAACCGGATCAACTGGGAAAGGATGAGCGAGGTGCCGTTCACGGCGATGGGCATGTCCAGGACGCGCTGCAGCTCGCGGTCGTCGCGGATCGGCGTGCTGACCACGATGTCGTAATTCGTCTGGAACCGCTTCAGGGTGGAGACCGAGTCGCCGCGCAGGGCGTTGCGGATGGTCTCGGCGACGGTCTTCTTGGAAACGCCCAGGCGGTTGAGCAGCTCCTCGTTGACGCGCATGGCCAGAATGGGCTTGCCCTCCTCGTCGTTGCAGCGCACGTCGACCAGCAGCGGCATGGCCTTCAAGACGGCCATGATGTCGCGGGCGGCCCGGCGGCCGTCGGCGATGCGCTCGTAGAAGACCTTGACCTGGAACTCGTCGGCGCCGAAGCGCAGGTACTCGGACAGGGTGTTGCGCTCGGGAAACACCGCGTATTGAGCCAGTCCGGGGGTGGCGGCCAGGACGCGCCGCGCCGCCTTCATGCCCGCGTCGCGCCGATTGCGGCCGCGGCATTCGATGATCCAGTCCAGGCGGTTGACCGAGACGTCGGCATTCTCGATCCCCAGCTGGCTGGTGGTGCCGAAGCGCGAGAAGACATGGGTCACCCGGGGAATTTTCTGAAACTGCGCTTCCAGGGCGTCGCCCAGGGCTTCGGTCTCCTCGTAGCCCAGGCTGGGATCGCTGCCGGCGCTGATTTCGAAGCGGGCGGTGCGCGTCTGCGGCAGCAGCTCCTTCTTGAGCGGCAAATAAAAAACAACGGTGCCGGCCAGCATGGCCAGGGAGATCCAGGCGGCGATGCGCTTGCGCTCCAGGCAGCGCAGCAGGAATCCATGGTACCAGCGGGCGAACATCTCATAATAGCGGTTGAAGAGGCGGTACAAATGCGCCAGCCCGCGCCCGAGGATGGCGGCGACAACATTCTTCGCCTGGCGGGCCGCCAGGTAGATAAAGGCGAAAACCGTTTCCAGGATGAAGCCAACGATGCGCAGCGGCCAGGCCAGCGCCCGGTGGGACCAAAGCAGGATGCGGCTGCCGTCCTTGTCAACGGCGGCCGGCGGCGGCACCGCCCGTTTTTCCTGCGACGAGAAGACGCGGAACAGCGTCGGCAGCAGGGTGACGGTGACGACCAGGGCGGCCGCCAGGGCGAAGGAGATGGCCAGCGACTGGTCGCGGAACAGGCGGCCGGTGATGCCGTAGATGTAGATGACGGGGAGGAAAATGACGATGGTGGTCAGGGAAGAGCCCAGCAGGGCCGGCAGGAGCTCCCGCGTGGCCAGGATGGCCGATCTTTCGGGATTCTCCCTGAAGCTGAAGCGGTACATGTTCTCGATGACCACGATGGCGTTGTCCATGAAGATGCCGATGCCCAGCGCCAGCCCCCCCAGCGACATGATGTTGAGGTTGACGCCGGCGAAGAACATGAGCACGAACGTGGCCAGCACCGATATGGGCGAGACGATGGCGATCAGGATGGGATCGCGCCAGTTCTGGAAAAAGATCAGCAGCACCAGGAAGGCCAGCAGCCCGCCCTGCACCAGGGCCTGCTTGAGGTTGGAAATGGCCGATACGATCAAGCCCGCTTCCTCGGCCACCGAGACGAAGCGGAGTTCGGGGAATTCCTTTTCCATCTGGCGGAACGCCTTGTGGATGGCGGCGGTGGCCGCGACCGTGTTGCCCGCCGCCTCCTTGTAGATCATCAGGGCGATGGCCCGCCGCCGGTCCAGGCGGATCTCGCCCTGCTTGATCTTCTCCGCGAAGCGCACGCGCGCCACGTCGCCGATCAGGACGTGGCCGGCGTCCAGGGCCCGCAGGGGGATCTTCTCGATCTCCTGCGGCTCCTGGATCTCGCCCTCGACCTTGACCACGTAGCGGACGTTGTCCCGCTTGACCGTGCCGCCCAGGACCTGCTGGTTCCAATTGCGGATGGCCGTGGCCACCTCATCGTAGCCGACACGAAAGAGCGCCAGCTTTTCCGGCAGCACCACGACCACCACTTCCCGCTCGCCGCTGCCCTGCACGTCCACCCGCGACACGCCGTCCAGCTGCTCCAGGCGCGGCTTGATCAGGAGCTCGGCGTTTTC
>JAQUQF010000202.1 GCA_028749105.1 Acidobacteriota bacterium
CGGCAACCCGGTCGACGTGCTGGGCGATGCCCGCTCCAAGCGCCTGGCCAAGGCGGTGGAGATCGTCCTGCAGGACCCCGGCGCCGACGCCGTGCTGGTGATCGTCACGCCGCAGGCCATGACCAATCCGCTGGCCATGGCCCACGCGCTGGCCGAGCTGAAGGACCTCTCGGCCAAACCGATCTTGGCGGCCTGGCTGGGAGGGGAGAGCATGCGATCGGGACGCCTCGCCTTGGCCGAAGCCGGACTCGCCAACTATCGCACTCCCGAGCAGGCGGTGCGCGCTTTCATGACCCTGGTGGCCTATGCGCGCAACCTCGACAGCCTCTACGAAACTCCCAGAGATATCCCCATGACATTCACGCCCGACCGCCAGGGACTTCATGGCGAGTTCCGGAAGCTGGCGGGGAACGAGAGGCGGACCCTTTCCGAGAACGAATCCAAGTCGCTGCTCGAAGCCTATGGCATCCCGACGACCCTGCCGCACGCGGCCGCCACTGCCGACGAGGCGGCGGCGTTGGCCCGGCAGGCCGGGTTCCCCGCCGTGTTGAAAATCCTCTCCCCGGACATCACCCACAAGAGTGACGTGGGCGGCGTGGCTCTCGACCTGAAGGACGAGGCAGCGGTGCGGCAGGCCTTTGCCGCGATCATGGAGCGGGCGCGGCAAAAGGCGCCGGCGGCCAGATTGCAGGGGGTGACCGTCCAGCCCATGGTCAGCGACCAGAACGGAGTGGAGCTGATCCTGGGCATCAAGAAGGACCCCGTCTTCGGCACCGTCGTCCTGGCCGGACGGGGCGGCACTGATGCCGAGCTGTTCGCGGACCGCAGCCTGGGGTTCCCGCCGCTCAACGAGCGGCTGGCCCGGCGCATGCTCGAATCATTGAAGATATGGCCGCTGCTCAGCGGCTACCGCGGCCGGCCGCCGGTAAGCCTGGACCGGCTCCTGGAGGTCCTGATCCGCCTGTCGTATTTCGCCGCCGACTATCCCGAGATCGCCGAACTGGACATCAACCCCCTGCTGGCCACGCCTGGGCGGGTGGTCGCCCTGGACGCGCGGCTGGTCGTCGAGGGACCATTGCCGGCAAGCGGACCGCGGCCCTACGCCCATCTGGCCATGCGCCCCTATCCCGAGGAATATGTGCGCCACGCGCGCCTGCCCGACGGCACCCCCTTGCTGCTGCGCCCGATCCGACCCGAGGATGAGCCCTTGTGGATGGACCTGCTGGCCGGCTGCTCGCGCGAGTCCATTTATGCCCGCTTCCGCCATTTCTTCCAGTGGCAGTCGCACCAGGCGGCGGTTCGCTACTGCTTCATCGACTATGACCGGGAGATCGCCATGGTGGCGGAGTCGGAGCGGGAGGGGAAGCGCGAGCTGCTGGGAGTCGGTCGCCTTGTCGCCGATCCCGACCATGAAAGCGTCGAGTACGCGGTCCTGGTTAGCGACCGCTGGCAGAACAGGGGATTGGGGAGCGTCCTGACCGAATGCTGCCTGGAGATCGCCGGCCACTGGGGGTTGAGGCGGGTCGTCGCCCAGACCGGCGGCGACAATGCGCGCATGCTGGCCCTTTTCAAGCGCCTGGGATTTGTTACGACACCGTCCGAGGACGGGTCGGTGATCGATGCCGTGATGGAACTGAAGAGCAGGTAGGACGGTCCTTCAGGGATGGATGATCCGGCTCAGGATGGGCCGCTTGATGAAGATGGCCCCGTGCGGGCACATTTCCTGACAGCAGTAGCAGCGGATGCAGCGCTTGTAATCGTAAACTGGCTTCGCGTCCGGGTTTGACGCGGGCGGGCGGACGGCTTTGGGTTCCAGCGGGCAGACGGAGGTGCACACCCCGCAGTTCTGGCACCGCGGGTAATCGATCGCCGGATGCGGCGTGAGCCACTTTTTCAGGTAATAGGGGAACGAAGTGTCGAACAGCACGGCCGGCTCGCGGACGACCTGGAAATCGGGGCAGGACAGGCGGGAAACCTCGTCCCCCAGCACCTCGATCGTGCCCTCGGCCCAGGTGCCCAGGCCGCTGTCGGCCCCTGGCTTCATGGTCGGGACGTGCTGCGGCGGCATGTGGACCAGCCGGCAGAAGACGGCGTCCAGCGCCACCGGGTCGCTCGACAGCAGCAGGAGGTTCATTCGCCGCGGCGAGCCGGAGCCGGGTCCGTTGCCCTCCATGGCCACGATGCCGTCCATGACGTACAGCCGCGCCTTGAGATAGCGGCAGACGTCGACCAGCATGGCGGCGAAGTGCTCGGCACGCGGCATCTTGACGTGGTATTCCCCCTTGCGTATCCCCGGCACGCAGCCAAACTGGTTCTTGACGGCGCCGGTAATACGCATGAACCCGTGGGTCTTCATCTTGGCCAGGCTGATAATGCCGTCGGATTCCAGCGCCTCGCGGGCCAGGATTAGCTGCTTGGCGATCATGGCTTCGTTGAAGCTGACCTGGGCCGGCGTGGACATGTCGGCCAGCTCCATGCCGATCTCGTGCGCGGCCGCAGCCAGCCCGGCCTTGGCCGCCGCTCCCGCGGGAGTGCCAAAGCCCGGAGAGTCGCCATACCGGACCCGGGCGCCGGCTTCCTGGAACAGGAGGCCAGCGGCCTTGAGAACGGCGGGATGGGTGGTGACGTGCTTGTTTGCGGTGGCGCCCATCAGGATATTGGGCTTGAGCAGGATCCTGTCGTTGGCGCCGGCGAAGCGCTGGATGCCGCCCAGCAGCCCGACGCCTCGCCGCAGCGCCGCCAGGACGCGGGAGTCATCATAGTCGGGGCAGGAGACGAGGGCGACGGGGGCCTTCGCGAAACGGTCAGGAGAGGATCCGACCATGACGGCCGCTCATTCGAACTTGTGACGAACGGGGGGGCAGGGCTCGCTTTTATTGCCCTTCTTGTCCACGGCGGCGATGGCGTAGACGTACAACTGCCCCTTCACGGCCTGGCGGTCGCGGAAGAGATTCTCGCCCACCGCGCCGTCCAGGACGGAGAAATCCTCCTCTTTTTCCGATCGGCGATAGACGATATAGTGGTCCAAGTCGCGGTCGCGCACGGCCTCCCAGGTGAGAAAGACATGGTCGTCGGCGTTGAAGGTCACCAGGTTGGCCGGGACATCGGGAGGGAAAATGTCCTGGATCTTGATGCTCACGATGTTGGAGGGGGCGCTCTCGATGCGCTCGTCGAGCAAGGTCGAGATGCGGTACTCGTATACGCCGTCCACGCCGGTGTCGCTGTCCTCGAAGCGTTCTCCCCTGGCGGGCACAGGAGTGATGGGCACGAAGGCGCCGGCGGCCTTGCCCTGCCCTTCTTGGCGATCCTCCACTTCCGGAGAGCTTGGCGTGATGCGGCGGTAGACGCGGCTGCCGGCGAATGCGGGGAGGGGCCGGCCTTCACTGTCGACCTGCGGGCGGCTCCAGTTCAGGACAACGACCTTGCCCTCGTGGCCGATCTTCAGGTCGCTGACCACCCTGGGAGGAGTGCGGGTCATGATCTTCTGGACGGAACTCAGCGCCGAGCGCGTCCTGCCGACGGTATAGGCCAGGGCGAAGGCGTGCTCCCTGTCCTGGAGCAGCTTGTCCTTGAAGGTCACGGCATAGGCAGCGGTGCCGTCGGCGCGGATGCTGAACTCGCCGGCCTTCGGCTTGGCCAGCAGCTCGCTCTTCTTCAGGAAGGTTTCCGGAACGAAGGGCTTCGCCAAATGGAAGACGTGGACGATGCGCACCTGGGCCGGCGTCATGGGGGTCTTGCCGTCGGAAAGCAGGGTCGGGAACTTCCAGCTGAGCTCGATCTCGTTTCCGACCTGCCTGAGTGCCAGGTTCGCGACCATTTGCGGGGTTTTGGCGGGTTCCAGGACCAGGGGCCCCTTTTTGCCGCAGCCCCACAAAGACACGACGATCAGCGCCAGGACAAGGATAGTTTTTTTCATTGGGTTCACAGGATGTACTTGCTCAAATCACCGTCTTTGATGATGGACTGGACTTTGCCGCGCACGTATTCGCCGTCGATGCGCACCTGGCCATGCTCCAGATCGGAGGCCTCGAAGGAGATGTCCTCCATCACCTTCTCCATGATGGTATGCAGGCGCCGGGCGCCGATGTTCTCCGCCGATGTGTTGATCTCCACCGCCATGGTGGCGATCTCTTCGATGGCGTCG
>JAQUQF010000203.1 GCA_028749105.1 Acidobacteriota bacterium
GGGCCGCTCGTTCGCTGGGTAGCAGCTCCCGGCTATTGGCCAGGCGTTCGAGCCGCTCGACGACCTGGCCGAGATCATGGGTCAGCGCGCCCATGTTACCTCCACGGCTTGTGTTGCCTCGGCCGGCGCGGGCCGAACGCAGCGGACAGATTCGTTCCATTAGTTGGCCAACCACTCCAGGACGCGGTCCTCCACCAGGGTCGCCGCATCCGATGAAAGGTCGTCAAAAAAATCCAACGGCAAATCTCCACCGGCATCTCTGGCCCACTCGCGCAAATCGTCGAACATAGAACCATAAAAATGACAGCCCATTGCAATGCCGATTTGTTCACAGGAAAGACATTGCTTATGTGCCGAAAAATCGCCGTCCCACACACCGACGATGCGAACGTATCTTTGGCCGGGTTTGATTTCCCGGCCGCATTCTTCGCAACAATGTGTTTTTTTGGCGACGGGTGTGGACCTGTGAAAAAAATCGCACCAACAATCAGGCTCACATTCACATCTTAACATGGCTCCCTCTCCCTCAATCTCAATCCTGGTACGCCCCGCGCTCGCAGCGGCGGCCCGAGGCGCTGCTCACCAGCCTGGCCAGGCGCTTGGAGCGCTCGGCCTCGCGCTGGAGCAGATGCCGCAGCCTGATCCGGGCCATGGCCAGCTCGGCCATGTAGCCCGACGGCAGGTATGCCTCGCCCATCAGGGCTTCGATATGGCCCAGGGCCGTTTCAAGCCGCCTTTGGATGATCATAGGTCCTCCTATTCCGGCTCCCCGGCGATGCGCCGCAGACCGGACACCATGTCCGAGGCGTGGTTGATCACGTCGTAGAGCTCGCGGATGATGCGCCGGGCCTCGCCCGCCTGGATGATCTTGTCGCCCTCGACCGCGGCCTTGCCCTCGGCGGCCACGTCGCCCATCTCCTTGAACAGCCCGGCCAGATTGAGCAACAGCTCGCGGCAGTCCAGGGCCTCGAACTCCATGGCCACGCCGCCGGTCCTGGCTTGGGCCCGGACCCAATCCAGGACCAGGGTCGAACCGCAGGCCACGCAGAACGGGGCCAGCATGGGGAGGCTCGGCCAGTAGTTGTCACGCGGGTTGCGGATGCGGTTGACGTTGAACGGGCTCCAGCCGACCTCGGAGGCGACCTCCTCCCAGGACTTGCCCGAACCGGAAACCATAAGGCCGAGGACGTCGGCCAAGGACAGCCGTTCAAGATCGCGTCTTTTCATGAGATATCCCCCTTTTTCGCACATTGTCAGGGCATGCGAAAATGCGGCAAAAGTAGATTTAAGAGACTAGGCCGCCTCGCCCGACCGGTCACAGCCCATTGACTCGCGCAGCCGCTCGTTCTCAACGCGCAGGCGGTCCAACTCGGCCCGGAGCTCGGCCTTGGTCCTGGTCGGGGGAGGCAGCAGGTCCTCGGGCACGCCCAGGGCCAGGGCCGCGTCCAGGATGGCGGCGGGCGCGCTGGCCGCGCCCATGGCGGAGCTGACCGCCTGCTTGGTCCGACCGCAACGCTCGGCCACGGCGCCCAAGCAAAGACGGTGCTCGATCATCCATATCCTGAGCCGTTCTTGACGGGTCAATTTGCTTTGTTTTACTGGAGTAATCATTATGTCTCCTTTATTTGCGTCCACTATATCGGAAAAATAGCCGAAGGCAAGAAAAAAATGCTCACTAAACGAAAAAAGACAATGTCCTGGCCTGAACAATGGGAAATTATTAAACAAAAATTTGAGAAAATTTTCGTTCGGCAGGGGATTAAATATAGCCTAGCCCAGGTAGACACCTATCTCGGGATCACGCGCGGCAAGTCCAGGGCCTGGGCCAAAGGTCAACGGCCAAGCGCAAACGACCTTGAGAAACTCGCCACCAAACTTCACTTGTCCGCCTTATGGCTGTTGATGGGCGAGGGACCGCCCGAACAGGCGACTGTGGCCCCGGGCTCGACCGAAACCGCGACCTCGATCTCCGACAGGATTGTCGGGGACGCGCTGCTGGATATCATCCAGGGCGACTTGGACTTGACCTTAGAGGAGGCCGCGGCGCACCTTGGAATCTCGGCCGAACAGTTGGAAGCGTGCGTTGGCAAGTCCCCGGCGCCACAATGGGACATGCTCAAGCGCCTGGCCGACAAGCTGGGAGTGAATATCAATTTCTTGTTGATCGACCAACGCCCGAGCATCTGGCCGCAGACCGAGATCGGCAGGGCCATGCTTGCGGTCGGCGCCAGGGACACATGGGAAATGGCGGCGATCCTCGGTGTTGGAACAAAGGAAATTGAACAACATCTTGCGGAGGCCAGGAGGCAGGGCTTGACGATGCCTCGTCAGTGGCATGAGCGATTACTCGCCGAATACGGGCTCAATCCTGGCTGGACCATGTCCGGCCGGTTCCCATCACATATCCGTCGGCCCGCGGCCACGCCGATGTCGCTAGGCTACCCCGCCGCCGAGATAAGAGAATCGCCCCTGGCCGTCGAGGGGCCGGACAAAAAGACACGGGAAATCAAGACCCGGGACAAACGGCCGGGAAAGGAAGGCTAGCCGGGCGGGGAGACGATCTCCCGCCCGGCGAAAACGCGATGACAGTAAATGCTATAATCAAATCGTTTTTTTGGTTAAAATATAAACGGCGATTTTAGCCATGCCGCGCGTCTGGGCGGATGAGATCAACGGGGTCCGCAGCGGCCGGCGGACCGGCGCGGAACCTAAAGGCTTGGTTTGCTACAACTAAAAAAATTTAAATTAATGCATTTTTTACTTGACACCCGTCCTATTTTATCCTATTGTATATTTAAATAACGAGGCAGGGCATCAAGCCCGCCCGGCAGGCCAAAGGAGACCGCCATGCTTACCATCGCGACCGCCGCCCGCAATATCGCGAACGCTCTGACCGCCGCAGGCGCTGATGTACAAACCTTCGGCTCGGGCCTCTCCGACAGTCAATACGTGCGGGCTGTTCACGCCGGTCGAACCGCCACCATCAGGATCAGCGACCACGATTTGCCGCCCGCCCATCAAGGCGAACGGGGTGAGGATTTTCGCACCGAGGTCGTTCTTTTTGCGATTCTCGGCGGCAATTGGCTCGACGCGGCCGTGGACACCATCCAGGCGCTTGGGTTGACACTTCCGGCTTATCTCCGGCGTCTCGTCACCATCCGTCAGCGCGAACGCAGGGCCGTAGTCGAGCAGGCCGAGCAGGATCAAGCCGATCGCGTGGCATATCAACAAGAAGTTGAAAGCAAGGCCGCGGAATTGGCTTCGCGGCTGAGCGACGAGGACCGCGCCAAGGCCATCGCGATTGACGCTTCAGGCGAGCGCGGCCAGGTGCGCCGCCGCCGCCTCGGTCGTATCGCGGCCCGATACAGCGCCACACCCGGTCTGATCCGCCGCGCCATCACCTTGTAGGAGGACGCCGTGCCCACCATGAATCGTGAAGAATTCCGAACCACCTCTATCGCGCTTCTTCGGACGGCGGTCGGGTGGCAAACCAAGATCGCAAAAATCCTGGGCGTGGCCGATCGCACGGTCCGGCGCTGGATTAAAACCGGTTCGGCGCCCGCGTGGGCAACCATCAAGCTCGAAGAGTTGACCGGCTTGGCCGACCCCGTGCGCGTCCTGCCGCGCGACGAGTGGGCCGTTGGCGACGGCGCGCCCGGCATCAACGGCCATCGCCGAGAATACATCATGCACCTGACCCCGCCGGTGTTCATCGCCCGGCTCGTGGCGATGGACGAGCACGGCCGACCGCTGACCAAGGAGCGCCCCGTCAACTTGGAGTCCGGCGAGCTCTACCAAATCGGCGACACGCTCCTTTGCGAAATCGTCTGGCTCGACCGCCCAAAGGTCGACGAAATCACCGCCCTATTCGAGGCGGCCTGTGAATTTGTTGACGAAGCTTACAGTTTCTGACGAAATCTGACGGGCCTGACTATCCATTCAAATAATCACTCCAGCCCCGCCTGCGGCGGCATGGGCAGGCCGTTGATCAGCGCCGTGCCCTCGGGCCAGGCGTAGTCGTCTTTGAGCCTTTGGGCCACGTCCTCGGCCGCGACCTCGACGCCGCCGGGCCGCTCGATCCCGCTTCACTTCCCGCTTCACTTGCCCTTGCCTTTGCCCTTGCCTTTGCC
>JAQUQF010000204.1 GCA_028749105.1 Acidobacteriota bacterium
CGCGCGTCCCATCCATCCGGACCAGGAAGACGCCAAAGCCGGTCTCCTGGGAAACAAAGATCTTGCGGCTGACCTTTGCCTTGAATAGCGGCAATTTAATCGGCGGCCGGCCGGGCCGGCTGAACAGCGACGGAATACATCGGGCCTCCCTGCGGGATCACGCGGCAAGCGGTCATTATACAAAATCGGCGCGATTTTGCAAAGGTGCCCGGTGATTGCATTCGTGCCGCTTATCGGCTATGGTTCACAGCATGAAACTGAAGCAGCGGAACTGGAGCGAGCGAAATTTTCGGGCCTTGAGTGAATTGCTGGATGTCGTCGGGCCCGGGGACATCGCGGTCTTCGACTGGGACAATACCTGCGCGTTCAACGACATCGGCGAGGCGCTGCTGCGCCGCATGACCTTCGACATGGCGTTCAGGATCGACGCCAAAAACATGGCCGCCCTGATACCGGACCGGATCAACGGCATCGGCCATGTCCTGATCAGGGAGAAGCCGTTCTCGCTGATAAAAATGAAGAAGGCTGTTTTTTCCGCATATGAAGAACTGAAGCAAGGTCCGTCATTCGCCGGCAAGAAGAGCGTTGACAAAGCCTACCGGGTTTTCACTTCGGGGCTGCTGGCCCTGAATCGGGCGTTGGAGGAGACGCCGGGGATCGGCTGCGAGTTCGCCTACCCCTGGGTGAACACCCTGCTCAAGGGACTGTCTCCAGCCGAGCTCGACGAGACCGCCGCAACGGTCATCGCCGCTGCGCTGAAAGAGCCCATCCGCCGTCATGCCATCCTTGACCCGCTGGGGCGCTGGCGCTACAGCTGGACAAGCGGCATCCGCATCTACCGGGAGATGAGCGACCTGGCCGCCTGCTGGCAGGAGCGCGGCGGTGTAGTCGTGGTCTCCTCGGCAAGCAACCGGCGCCTGGTGGAAAAGACAATTTCCCTGACAGGATTTCCCTGCCGGGAAGTCATCGGCATGGAATTGGCCATGGCCGGCGGCCGCTTCGGGGGTACATTGAAACCGGGCCTCCGCCCCAACCTCGGTCCGGGCAAGGTGGCCAACATCCGCAAGCGCCTCGGCAGCGAACCTGTATTGGTCGCCGGCGACAGCAGCAACGATTATGAGATGCTGACTTCGTTTCGCTCCACGCGCTTGCGGCTGGTCGTGGGCCGTGGCAAAAAAGGAGAGATCGCCCTCGCCGCCCGCAGGGCCCGAAGAGGGGAAAGCGGCTATATCACCCAGGAAATTGACAGCAGGCGTGGAGAATTCAGGAGGGCGGGCAGCGGCCCTCATCTTTTTTAAGACGCTTGTAATTTTGTTTTCACTTGCATAGAATGGGTTCATGCGCTATGCCCTGCTGGTCATCCTGGTCGCCCTGGTCGTCATGCTTGTGCTGCATTACGGCGCAGACAGGAAGGCCAACCCGATAGAGGAATCCGCCGCCATGCTGGACAAGAGCAAAGCCGCCCTTCTGCCTTCCCAGCTGCAGCAAGTGGAGGCGGCGCTCGACGCCTATGCCGACGAGCGCGGCGCCCGCCCCGCCGACCTGGCTGAACTTGTCCCCGGCTACCTGCGCGGCGCCGGTCTTCTCATCGACCCCTGGGGAACGCGACTGCGCCTGGAAAGGTCCGGGGAAATAAGTGCGGCCCTTATCTCCGCAGGGCCCGACCACGTTTTTTCCACCCGCGACGACATCAGAAGGAGCTTACAATGAAACTGGCCAACTACCTGAAAAAGGAAAATATTTATATCTGCGATACTTGCAAGGACACCGGCCATCTCTATGGGGATTTCGCCCATTTCCTCAAGGAAAAAGGGATGATCGCCGACGCGCGCAAGGTGAAGCGTTTGTTCGTCAAGCGGGAAAGCGTGCAGTCGACCGGGATCGGCCACGGCGTAGCCACGCCCCATGTTTTTTCCGACGAATTCTCCGAATTCTTCCTGGCCATGGCACTGGTGCGCAAAGGGATCGACTTCAAGGCCCCCGACGGCAAGGATGTGCACCTGGTCTTCCTGATCATGAGCGACGACCGGGATATCGGCCTGCATTTGAAGACCCTGGCCCACCTTGCCCGCCTCACCGCCAGCTGCGACCTTGTCGCCGCCTTGGGCGAAGCCCGCGACGAGGCCGAAGCGCACAAAATCATCCTGGAAAAGGAAAAGGCCATTCTGAACTGAGCCGGGAGGCGGCTCGGGAGCCGCAGAGCCTTTTACGCACAGTGTTTCAGGTTGACCTCCCGCAACCGCTACTGTATAATCCGGGTCAATGGGCAGCAACAAGTCAAAAATCCCCGGGAGCGCTTCATGAAGATCCTGCAGCAAGAGCTCAAAAAAGAAATCACCGCCCTGCTGCAGGATGCCTATGATATCGCCGGCGCGGACCTCTCCTTTTCCCTGCCGGCCGACAGGAACTTCGGCGACCTGTCGACCACGCTGGCCTTCTCCCTTGCGAAAAAGCAGAAGGCCAAGCCCTTTGTCCTGGCCAACGACATCGTCTCCAGGCTGCAGGGCCGGCTGGAAGCGGTCGAAGAGGTGCGCGTCGCCGGCGGCGGCTTTCTCAACTTCCTCCTGAAGCGTGACGAGTTCGTCGCCTCACAGCGCCAGGAGAAGCCAGGGCCGTCCCGCCCGGAGAAGGTCATCGTCGAGCACACAAGCATCAACCCGAACAAGTCGGCCCACATCGGCCATTTGCGCAACTCCTGCCTCGGCGACGTCCTGGCCCGCTGCTGCCGCTTCTTGGGCTACGAAGTCGAGGTCCAGAATTACATCGATGATACCGGCATCCAGGTGGCCGACGTGGTTTGGGGGCTCCTGCACTACCAGAGGAAGGACCTGGCGGCGATCAAAGAGATCCCGGAACTTGCCTCTTATCTCTGGGAGCTCTACGCCGAGGTCAACCAGCTTTTCGCCGGCAGCGAGGAGATGGCCTCCCAGCGCCGCGAGGTGCACAAACGAATCGAGGAAAAGATCGATCCCGAATACGGGGTCTGCCTGTATGTTGCCGAACAGGTCCTTCTCGACCATGTACGCACCATGGAGCGGATCGGCATCCAGTACGACCTGATGGCCAGGGAGAGTGACGTCATCGCCCTCGACTTTTTCAAGGCGGCCGCATCCGGGCTGACCGACCGCGGCGTGATGTACCCCTCGGCCGATCCGGAAAAGAAGGGCTGCCTGGTCATCCACTACGACCGGGAGAAGATCGAGAAGATCATCGTCCGTTCCAACGGCACCATCACCTACGTGGGCAAGGACATCGCCTACAATTTCTGGAAATTCAACCTCCTTTCCCGCGACTTCCATTACCGGCCGTTCCACGCCTATGCCGACGGCCACGCCATCTTCATGACGACATCGGTTCCCGCCTCGGCGCCGAGTGCCGAACCCGCCGACAGGAAATTCGGCAATGGCCAGCGCGTGTACAACGTCATCGATGTCCGCCAGGCCTACCTGCAGAACCTGATCGGCCAGGTGCTGGCCCAGATGGGACACCCCCGCGCCAGCGCAAATTTCGTCCACTTTTCCTATGAAATGGTGGCCCTGACCCCGGCCTGCGTGCGGGAAATGGGGCTGAAGCTGGAGCCCGGGGAGGAGAACAAGCCCTATATCGAGGTGTCCGGCCGCAAGGGGCGCGCGGTCAAAGCCGACGAGCTGATCACCATGCTGAACGAGAAATCGCTGGCCGAGATCCGGACGCGCAACCCCGAGCTGGGCGACAAGGAGGCCGTGAAAATGGCCAACGCCATCGCCGTGGCCGCCCTGCGCTATTTCATGGTTAAGTTCAGCCTCAACTCCGTGATCGCTTTTGATTTCAAGGAGGCGCTGAACTTCGAGGGCGACAGCGGGCCCTACCTGCAATATACCATGGTGCGCCTGAACAGCATCCTGAAAAAAACCGCACCCGCCGACCTGGAAGCCGCCGCCGCTCCCGGAAGCATGACCCTCCTCCCCGCAAAGGAAAAGGAACTCTACTGGGAGATTGCCCTCCACCTGTCGTTCCTTGAAATCCAGGTGGAATTCGCCCTGGCCAACCACGAGATCTCCTCCCTGGCGGCGTACGCCTACGGGCTGTGCCAGCGCTTCAACCACTACTACCACCTGTTCCCGGTACTGGCCGAAAAGGATCCC
>JAQUQF010000205.1 GCA_028749105.1 Acidobacteriota bacterium
GCATCAACGGGGCCAACAAGGATGGACTTCTGCTGCCGGGCATGACCGCCACCATCGATTTTCTCGTCGGCCAGGCCAAGAACGTCCTGCGCGTGCCCAATGCCGCCCTGCGCATCAAGCCCAGCGGGGACATGCTGGCGGTGCTGAAGGAGCAGTTCGCGGCGCGCAATGGCCAGCGCCCTGGCGCCGCGTCCGGCCCGCCCCAGGCGGGTGTCCGGCCGGCGAATGGCGCTGCCGGCGGCGAGGGATTCGGCCGCAACGGCGGCCGGCCGAAAGACGTGGCGCTGATCTGGCACCTCGACGCCAGCGGCAAACCGCAAGCGACCCGGGTCAGGACCGGCATCACCGACGGCCAGATGACCGAGATCAAATCGGATGAGCTCAAGGAGGGGATGGAGGTCATCAAGACCGTCACCCTCTCCGCCGCCGAACAGGCCGCCGGCGGGCCGCCGCGCATGAGGATCCTGTGATCCGCCCGGGAAATTGACATGAGCGGCCAGCACTCCGTCATCCGCACCGAAAAAATAAGCAAGGTCTACGACAGCGGCGAGGTCCAGGTCGAGGCCCTGAAGGGGATCGACCTGACCATCGACCCCGGCGAGCTGGTGGCCATCATGGGGGCGTCGGGCTCGGGGAAATCGACCATGCTGAACATCCTCGGCTGCCTGGACTACCCCAGCGGCGGGGAATATTATCTCGACGGCATCCATGTTAACGAGCTGGACCGCGACCAGCTGGCCGATATCCGCAATCGCAAGATCGGCTTCGTCTTCCAGGGCTTCAACCTCCTGGCGCGCACCACCGCCTTCGAGAACGTCGAGCTGCCACTGCTCTATTCACGGCTGCAGGAGAGCGTCGACGTGGCGCAGCTGACCAGGCTGGCTCTGGAGCGGGTGGGATTGTCCGAACGGGCCCGGCATTTCCCCAATCAGCTGTCCGGAGGACAACAGCAGCGGGTGGCCATCGCCCGCGCCCTGGTCAACCGGCCGGCCATGGTGCTGGCCGACGAACCCACCGGCAACCTCGACACGCGCACCAGCATCGAGATCATGGCCACGTTTCAGGAACTCAACCGCCAGGGCATCACCATCATCCTGGTCACCCACGAGCACGACATCGCCGATTACTGCAAGCGCATCATTGAGTTTCGCGACGGCAGGATCATTCGCGACCAGGAAGTGGCCCGGCCCCGCGACGCGCGCCAGGACCTGGAAGCAGGACATTGGCAGGCCTCAGGCCTGGGAGATCGCCCATGAAATGGAAGAACCTTCTCAAGGTGGCCTTCAAGTCCATCATCAAGAACAAGATGCGCACCCTGCTCACCATGCTGGGCATCATCATCGGCGTCGCCGCCGTCATCGTCATGGTGGCCATCGGCAAGGGGGCCGAGAAGCGCATCCAGGACCAGATCGCCAGCATGGGCACCAACCTGATCACCATCTTTCCCGGTTCCATGCAGTCACGCGGCGTGCGCATGGGCCCCGACTCCGGAGTGCGGCTGACCCTGGATGACGTCGAACTTCTGAAGAAGAACGCGACCCTGATCCAGGCTGTTTCACCGATGGTGCGCACCGGCGCCCAGCTCATCGGCGGCAGCGGCAACTGGAATTCGAGCGTGTGGGGCGTATCGGAGCAATACCTGGAGATCCGCGACTGGCCGTTGAGCTCAGGCGAGTTTTTCTCCAGCGCCGACATCCGCACCCAGAACAAGGTGTGCATCATCGGCCAGACCATCGTCAAGAACCTGTTCGCCAACGATGACCCGGTCGGGCAGCAGCTGCGCGTGGGCAAGATCCCGTTCCGCATCATCGGCGTCCTGAAGGAAAAGGGGCAGGGCGCCTTCGGCCAGGACCAGGACGACCTGCTCATCGCCCCCTATTCCACCGTCCTCTACCGCATGAGCGGCCACGTGCACGTCAACCAGATCCTGGTGCGCGCCGTCTCGCTGGAGCAGATGACCCAGGCGCAGGCCGAAATCACCTCCATCCTGCGCGGCGCGCACAAGATCGCCGAGGGCGAGGATGACGATTTCACCGTGCGCAACCAGACCGACATCGCCGCCACAGCCGAGGAAACCACCCAGGTCCTGACCATCCTGCTGACGTCCATCGCCAGCATCTCGCTGCTGGTCGGCGGCATCGGCATCATGAACATCATGCTGGTCTCGGTCACCGAGCGCACCCACGAGATCGGCATCCGCATGGCCATCGGCGCCCGCAGCCGCGACATCCTGGTGCAGTTCCTCATCGAGGCCATCGTCCTCAGCTTATCCGGCGGCTTGATCGGAGTCCTGCTCGGCTTCCTGGCCACCTGGATCGTCGGCCTGGTCACCGACTGGAACACGGTCATTGTCCCGGCCAACGTGCTGCTCTCCTTCGGCTTTGCCGGCGCCGTAGGGGTGTTCTTCGGCTATTACCCGGCCCGCAAGGCCGCCGCCCTCAACCCCATCGAGGCGCTGCGCTACGAGTAAGGGAGCGGCGCAACCGCGCCGTACAAGACGATTTTTCCCTGACCACGATATTTCTCCAGCCGATTTTCTCCTGGCCGAAGCGGGCGATGCCGCGACCTGACGCCAGGGGCTTGCACAATCGAAACGAATCTTTTAATATAAGAGAAGCATGGACACAAGGAAAAGAACATGAAGCGTTTGAAAGTGGCGGTCGTCTACAACTCCTACGAAGAGGCCCAGCACGAGGCCGTTCCCGGCGACAGCAGCTCCGGCCATCACTTGCGCCTGATGATCCGCCGCATGGCCCGGACACTGCGCAGCCTGGGGCACGACGTCGCCATCATCCACCTGGCGGGCGACCTGTCCTCCCTGCAGCGCAAGCTGAACCGCCTCCGTCCCCATGTCATCTTCAACCAATACGACGACGTCGTCCACGGCGCCCTCTACGAGATGCGCTTCGCCGCGTTCATCCGCATGCTCGGCTACCCCATCACCGGCTCGCCGGCGCTGGCCCTCGGCCTGAGCCGCGACAAGTACATGGCCCTCAGCCTGATGAAAGGTGCCGGCATCCCCATCCCGGCCAGTACCACCCTCCTGGAGAGGGTTTCCGAGGTCAACCGCCACAAGTGGCATTTTCCCCTCATCGTGCATCCGGGACAGGAGCACGCCGGGATCGGCATGGGACGGGACTCGGTGGTCGACACCAAAAAAGCGCTGCGCGAGAAGGTGGGCGAAGTGATCGGCGCCTACAAGCAGCCGGCCCTCGTCCAGGGCTTTCTGCCCGGTCGCGAGTTCAACGTCGGCATCCTGGGCGGCCGCAAGCTGCGCGTGATGCCTTTGGCCGAAGTGGACTACACCCGGCTGCCGCAGGGGATCCCGCCCATCATGTCGTATGCGGCCAAGTGGGTGGAGAGTTCGGTCGAGTTCAAGCGGACAAGGGTGATCTGCCCGGCCCGGGTGGAGCCCTCCCTGGCGGCGCTGATCAACGAAACCGCCATCAAGGCCTTCCGGGTGATCGGCGGTTGGGGCTATGGACGCGTGGACATCCGCCTCGACGAGGACGGGCTGCCGCGCGTGCTCGAGGTCAACTGCAATCCCTGTCTCGATGAAGGCATCGGTCTGGCCCGTTCGGCGGAGCGGGCGGGGATCGGCTATCCCGATTTGCTGCAGGAGGTGATCCGGGCCGCCTTCGATGGCCCCCCCTACGACATCCACCTGCCGATCTTCACCATGAAGCCCGCGGCCTCTCCCCGGCCCAAACGGGCCAAGCCTCACCCGGTGAGGCGGCCGGTATAGGCGTAGTCCAGCGCCAGGGCTACGGCCAGCGAAACGACATCCATGATCCGCTCCCCTTCCTGCCCGGGCCGGTAGGAGAGCCGCAGGGCGTCGGAGCGGATTTCCAGCTTGCTCAGGATGGCAGAGGCTTCCCGCTCGCTGAGTTCCGACCACAGGACCACGCGCTCGAGCAGGCGCGAGTGGAGCTTGCGGAACAGCCCCGCCGCCGGCAGCAGCAGCCTGCCGCGGGCCTGCGGAAAGACCTCACGCAGCCGGTCGTCCACATAGCCCCGGGCGGCCCGCCGGTAGCGCTCCGCCTTTTCCCGTAATGGTCGGCCAGCAAAACGGTCATGCTTTCCACCGGGCGCAGCAGGCGCCGCCGGGAATTTTCGGGTT
>JAQUQF010000206.1 GCA_028749105.1 Acidobacteriota bacterium
CTTGAGTAAGGAGGGGGATTCATAAGAAATGGATTTTCAGTTTGTTTAATTTTTCCGGGGGCAAAAAAAACCCCGCCCCCCGGAGGGGGCGGGGCAAAAATCAACTATGAATGACTAGTTGACGTTTAGAAGCTGAACTTGAGGCCGAGACGCGCGGTCAGAGGAGCGTAGAAGTTGGCCTTCATGAGATAGCGCGGGTCGAGAACGGGGTCGTAATCGTCGATGTTCCAGGACCCTTGAGCGATCCTCTCGTCGGAGATGGCCACGGCGCCCTGGTTGTAAATGCCATAGAGGCGCTGCGCCGTCTTGACGTTGAAGACGTTGTCGACGTTCACGTTGATGTTCAGGTTGTTCTTGCCGAGCTTGAGGTTGTATTCGGCGTACAGGTTGGCGAACCACAGGAAGGGGGCGCGCTTTTCGTTGCCGCGGCCCAGCGGGAAGTAGCCCTGGTAGTCCATGGCCCATTCGGTCGAGGTCGGGGTGCCGCTCATGGCGTTCAATACCAAGCCGGCGGTCATGCCGAAGGGGAAGGAGTAGGAGCCATAGGCCTTGAAGTAGTGGGGGCGGTCTCCGGGCAGCGGGCCTTTGGACGGTTTCAGGTCGCGGGTCAGGGAAACGTACCAGTTGTCGAAGTAGCGGGCGACGTTGGGATCGGTGCGGGCGCCGGCGGTCATGGAGACCTCGTCGCCGGAAGCCAGGCCGCTGTAGTTGCCCTTCAGGCTGCTGAAGGTATAGGATATGCCACCCAGCCAGTTGTCGGAGAAGCGCTTGTCGAGAGCGATGTTGACAGCGTAGTAGTCGCGCAGGGCTTTGGTGCAATCCGGGGCGTTCTGCGGGATCAAGCCTTCGGCCCTGGCCACGGCGTATTTTTCCTTGAGGAAGTCGCTGCCGGGGTTGGTGGTGTAATACATTTCGCCTTCGGGAAGCAGGATGCCGCAGTCCTCGATGGCCCACAGCAGGTGCTTGTTGACAAAGCGCGCGGAGAGGGAGAGGTTATCCGCCAGTCTCTTTTCGAGACCGAAGGAGATTTCGCGCTGCGTCATGGGCTTCATGTCGGGATCGGTGGAGTCGAAGGAGGGGGCGCGGAAATCGAACGTGTTGCCGTCACCCAGAAGCTGCCTGCCGGGGAAGTAGCCGTTGACGCCGATCTTGTCCCATTCGTAGGTGTCCAGGGAGTAGTAGGCGCTCTTCCACTTGGTGCCGCCGTAGGAGCCGGAGGCCATTTCGAGCTTCATGACGTCATAGAACATGCCGAATGAGCCGAACACCTTCAGCGAGGAGTCGCCCTTGACGTCCCAGACGAAGCCGAGGCGCGGGGCGAGCTTGTCGCCGAAACCGAACTTGATGGCGTCCAGGTTTTCGAAATCGGGGTTGCCGGTGGCGTAGGAGGGGATGACTTCGGACTCGGCACGCACGCCGAAGTTGACGGTGAAGCGGTTGGCGATCGTCCAGGAATCCTGGACGTAGAAAGCGTACATGTTGCCGAAGGCATTGTAGAAGTCGCCGTAGGGGCCGGTCACGTCGTTGTTGCGCACGCCGTAGTAGCCGTACTTGCCGCGGCCGTAGTTGACGCCATAGGCGACCATGTCGCGGTCCCAACCGAAGAACAGGACCGGACCAAAGGCGGTGTTGTCAACGTCCTGTCCCCTGCGGACCCAGCTGAAGCCGGCCTTCCAGGAGTGTTCGCCGGCGAGGTTGACGAAGTAGGAGAGGTCGCCGCTCACGCTCAACTTTTCATTGATGCTTTTTTTCACGACCGACGAATTGCCGCGGCTGTAGTTGTAGAATCCCGAAGCGCGCTGGTAGGCGGCCGGGACATCGAGCAGACCGATGTTGGTGGTCTTGAAATAGCCGCCGGGAGCTTCGGTGATGAACTGGAAGCAGGGCTCGGTGGGCGCTACGAGCTGCTTGTTCTGGTTGGTCTTGAAATAGCCGGCGCGGGCGCTGAACATGAAGTTGTTGCCCATGGTCAGGTCGGCGCTGAAGTTGCCCGACATGTTGGGATAGGAGAAGCCGTAATCGTTATAGGAGGTATTGGGGTCGGGGTTGCCGAAGGCGTTGGAGAGGTCGCCCTTGTACTTGTAGAAGTTGTTGACAAAGCTGGCGCCCAGGCGCAGGTTCTTGACGGGCTGGGCGGTCAGCTTGATCTGGTAGTTCATGGTGTTTTCGGTGCGCTTCCAATCCCTTACGGCACCGCTGAGGTAGGTGGTGGTGCGGGTGTTGGTGTAGTAGATCGGCATGACGGTGCCGAAGAACCAGAGTTTGTCCTTCAGGATGTAGCCGCCGAGGTTGAAGCCGCCTTCGAAGCGGTGGGCATCGTTGACGCCGTAATAGGTTTCATAGGGAATATACTGGGCCTTGGAATCGTCGTTGAAGTCCAGATCCAGGATGTCGCGCTTCGTTGCTTCAAGGGCGGAACCGCTGTAGTAGCCGACGACTTCGCCGTGGAACTCGTTGCCGCCCGAGCGGGTGACGACGTTGATGACGCCGCCCAACGAGCCGCCGAATTCGGCCGCGTAGCCGGAGGCCTTGACCTGAACTTCGTCGACGAAGTCGAACGACACGCTCTGGCCGGAAGAGCCGTCCTTGATGTTGGTGGTGTCGGCGCCGTCGACGTAGTACATGTTCTCCAGGCCCGAGGCGCCGTCAACCGACGTGCCGCCGAGCATCAGGGGCTCACTGGAGACGCCGGGAACGGCCGAGACCAGCGAATCGAAGTTGCGGCCCCTGGGCAGGGTCTGGAACACTTCGCGGGTCAGGGTCATGCCCTTGGCCGTGCTCTTGACGTCGATCTGGGCGACCTGGCCGGTGATGGTCACCATTTCCTCGATGTTGCCGAGTTTCATGGTGATCTTCAGGTTGAGGGTCTGCTCCAGGGCCAGCTGGACGTTTTCCCGCACGACGGTCTGGAAACCCTGCAGGGAGAAGACCAGCTTGTAGGCGCCGGGGGCCAGGTTGAGCAGCCTGAAGCCGCCGTTCTCGTCGGTGACCGCTGTGGTCTTGCCGACCAGCTTCGGGCTTGTGGCCTCGATGCTGACGCCTGGGACGAGCGAGCCGTCCTCAAGCTGCACGACGCCAAAGATCTTGGCGTTGGTCTGTTGGGCGGTCAGCAGTCCTGCGCACAGGAGCAGGCTGAGAGCCAGCAACACGAACCGTTTTGCATTGTTCATCTGTTTGTCCTCCTTTTTAGTTTTAGACAAAACACTTATTTTAAGCAAGAATCATGCCAAGACAATGCCCAGGGGCAATGCAGGGTCCCCTGGGAGAGAACATCCGGGGAGAGTACGATTCTAATGGGTTTTTATGATATGGCGAGCCGCTCCGGGTCGTCTCGAGGAAAGATGCGTATTTAGGTTATGATGATAATTCAAAAAATTGAATAATAATTCAAATTTCAGAATGTCGTTGGAGCGGGAAGAGCGGGAGAAAAAATGCCGGCCGTCCGCCCCGCTTGACGGGGCCGTTCGCCCCGCTTGACGGGGCGCAAGGCCGGCATGAAAAAAACGATGCTACTGAACGATCTTGAACTTGAATTCCTGGAGCCCCTTGGCCTTGGAAACGCTGTCCAGCATCTCGATCTCCAGGACGTAATCGCCCGGCTCGAGCAGCCTTTCCTTGCGCTCCGTCTCCTTGCCCTTGGCGTCCTTGGTCACCTCGGTGAAGGTGAAGTCGATGGGCTGGCTGATGATGGGATTGTTGACCGTCTGCGGGGTCAGCTTGTTGACTTCCTTTCCTTCCTTCTTGAACCTGTAGGTGATCTGCAGGTTGAGGGCGTTGGTGGCCGTGTCGGGCTGGCCGCCGAGGATGAAGTAGAACAGGTCGAGGTTTTCGCCCTGCTTGAACTCGTTGGTTATGCTGGGGGCCAGCAGCAGCGTGTTGTAGACGAAGGAATTCTTGTGGACGGCCAGCTTCGTTTCGGCGGCGGGCAGCATCTGCAGCGATGTCACCGAAAAGATCGGGGTGGTGGCCAGCTGGCCCTGCAGCTGCGAGAGATCGGGGAGTGCGAACTCGACGTAGGCGACGGCAATCTTGGCGTAGTCCGGGGTGGCCAGGGCCAGGGCCAGCAGGTAGTTGCCGGCCGGGAAGATGTCGCCGGCAATGGAATAGTAGTTC
>JAQUQF010000207.1 GCA_028749105.1 Acidobacteriota bacterium
AGGATGACCTTGAGCCCGTTGCCCAGGGTGAAGCGCTGGAACTCGGGAAACTGCACCGCCGGAGCCGGCCCCGGCTCGGGCAGCTTGCTGCGGTCGACGGAATCCTTCCCGGCCATCCGCTCGGGATATGGGGTGATTTCCAGGGTGTAGACGCCATCGGACAACCACTGGCCGGCCGTTTCCTTGAGGAGGGCCGGGGTGGCGGCGGCGACGTTCTCCAGAGTCCGGCGGTAGGCGTCGGGACTGTTGCCGAAGACCTGGCTGCGGGCCAGGATGTCCGACTTGCCGCCGAAGCCGCCGATGCGCTCGGAGCCGCGGATGAAACGCGCCAGGTATTGCATGCGGACCTTTTCCAACTCCCTTGGGGCCGGGCCGTCCGCCAGGAAGCGCTTCAGCTCCTCGTCGATCGCCTTTTCCACGACAGCGGTCTCGACGCCCGATTTGACATCGGCCTGGATGGTGAACAGGCCGGCGATCTCGCGGTTGTCGAGGTAAACAGCCAGGTCAGTGGCGATCTGGTCGTCGTAGATCAAGCGCTTGTAAAGGCGGGAAGTCTTGCCGGAGCCCAGAAGCTGGGCCACCAGCGCCAGGCGGTCGTTCTCGGCGGTGAAAGCCTGAGGCACATTCCAGATTTTCATGATGCGGGCCTGCGGCACGCGGTCCTCGACTTTCTGCCGCTGTTCGCCAGAACGCTTGGCCACCCAGGCCTCATGGCGGGCGATGGGCGGGCCCGGCGGGATGTCACCGAAGAATTGCTTGACCTTGGCCAGCGCCGTTTGGGCATCGATATCGCCGGCAATGGCGATCACGGCGTTGTTCGGCCCGTAATAATTGGCGAACCACTGATGCACGTCATCCAGCTTGGCGGCGGACAGGTCCTCCATGGAGCCGATCACCGTCCAGGAATACGGATGGCCGGCGGGGAAACAGGCCCTGGCAATGAGCTCCTCGGCGACGCTGTACGGTTCATTGTCGTACTGGCGCTTCTCGTTCTGCACCACGCCGCGCTGCTCGTCGAGCTTGCCTTGCGTGATGGCGCCCTTGAGGTGGCCCATGCGGTCCGATTCCAGCCACAGGGCCAGGTCGAAAGCCGGGGTCGGCACATTCTCGAAATAATTGGTCCGGTCTTCGTTGGTCGTGCCGTTGAGGTCGGTGGCGCCGACCTTCTGCATGGGCTTGAAGTAATCGTCGTCGTAGTTCTCGCTGCCGTTGAACATCAGGTGCTCGAAAAGGTGGGCAAAGCCTGTACGTCCCGGCTTTTCGTTCTTCGAACCGACATGGTACCAGACGTTGAAGGCCACGATCGGCGCCTTGTGGTCCTCATGGACGATCAGCGTCAAGCCGTTGTCCAGCACGAATTTCGCGAAAGGAATATCGATTTTCCCGGCCGCGTCCGCCGCGGCCAAGGAGTTTCCCGCCATCAGCGTCATGAGCATCACCCCCAAAAGACCGTATTTGATCGCATTGTTTTCCATGGATGGACCTCCTGGATTACGATTTCATTGTATCAGAAGGACTGCCCTTATTCAAAGCCGGTCCATCCGGCCCGGCCCCGTTCAACCTTGCAACCCCGCAATGATTCCCGTACAATGGGCCGATGAGCTGGCTTCTGAAACTGCTGTACGTCTTCCGGCTGCGCTGCGGCCGGTCCCTGCGAAGGATTTTCCGCTTCTCATCGCCGGCCCGGCCAGCACCGCTTTTGAAAATCCAGGGGGTTCCCCTGCCCTTCATTGAGGGGGCCAACCTGCCCTGGCTGAGCTACGGCGGCGACTTCGGCGCCAATGCCTGGAGCCTGTCGGGCGGCATGGGAAAAGCCGGCAAAAAGGAAGAGCTGCGCCGCCATTTGCTGGAGCTGAAGGGACGCGGCGCTCACGTCATCCGCTGGTTCCTCTTCTGCGACGGCCGCGCCGGCATCCGCTTCAGTCCGGCAGGAACGCCCATCGGGCCCGATGACCGCCTGTTCGCCGACATCGACGCCGCCCTGGAGACGGTCACGGCCGAGGGCATGAAGGTCATCTTCGTGCTCCTCGACTTCCTCTGGTTCGACAAGGCGGCCGAGGTCAACGGCGTGCAGACCGGGGGGCGCAGCCGGGTCATCAACGGCGCGTACAAGCAGCAGGCGCTGCGCCGGCGGGTCATCACCCCTCTCCTCGAGCACTACGGCCATTCCCCGGCCATCCTGGCCTGGGACATCATCAACGAGCCCGAGTGGGCCACGCGCGGCTGGGGCGGAGGCATCATCGGCCCTTCCGTTTCGTTCCCGGCCATGCGCCGCTTCATCAGGAGGGTGGCCCGCCTGGTCCACCGCCATACAACGCACCTGGCAACGGTCGGCCTGGGCAACGCCTCGGGTTTGCCCCTGGTGCAGGGCTGCGGCCTCGATTTCTACCAGGTGCACTGGTACGACCGCTGGCAACGCATCGCCCCGCTGGAGCGGCCGGTATCCGAGCTGGGCCTCGACCGTCCCCTGCTTCTGGGCGAGTTCCCGACAAAGAATTCGACCCGGTCTGCCGAAACGATCCTGGCCGCTTCCCGGGACAATGGCTACTGCGGGGCCCTGGCCTGGTCGCTGCTGGCTGGGGATGAGTTCTCGGATATAAAGAAGAAAGAAAGCTGACTGCTGACCTGTTTCAGTGAACTTTTTCCTTTTGAATTCCGTTCTATTTTCAAAGGAGGCATCATGAAGAAAATCGCGTTTTTTTCCCTGATATTCCTGTTTTCACTGACAATGGCCTATGCAGCGGAGAGCCATGAAACGCTCACGCTTCCTTCTGCCGGTTGCAGCGCCCTGCGCATAGACAGCGGCGCCGGCGACCTGAAGGTCCAGGGAAAGGAGGGGCTGGAGCGCATTGAAGCAAGCGCCATACTGCAAGTCCGGGGGATCAGCGAGAGCGAGCTCCAGCAATTCAAGAAAGAGCACGTGATCCTGAAACTCGAGAAGATCGGCTCCAAGGCCGTGCTGACCGCCAAGATCGACGAAAAATTCTCCCTGGAAAAGCTTTTCGGTTCCCGTGAGGCCTATATCGACCTCACTGTCAGCCTGCCGCGCGGCATGGACCTCGACGTCGAGGACGGTTCCGGAGATACGACGATCCGCTCCCTGGATGGGCGCCTGGACCTGGAAGACGGGTCGGGAGACGTCACGTTGGATGAGATCGCGGGCACCGTGAAGATCGAGGACGGCTCCGGCGACCTGTTCCTTGCGAATCTCAAGAACAGCGTGGAAATCGAGGACGGCTCGGGCGACATCGATCTGAAGGATGCCGGTGGGGACGTTTTCATAGAGGACGGATCGGGAGAAATCCGCGTCAGCCGCATCAGGGGCTCCGTGAAGATCGATGACGGCTCAGGCGACATCGAGATCGACGGCGTGGACATGGACGTGAACATCGAGGAAGCAGGCAGCGGCGATCTCGAGATCCTCAACGTCAAGGGCAAGGTAAAGAAATAGGCAAAGACCCCACGGAAAACCAATGGACGCTCCCTTAAAAAACCAACGGAAGTCACCGCGCATCGACTTCAGCATCCAGGAGCAGTTCCCGGGAGAAGCTTCCACCGCCGACCGGACCGCCCCGTCGATTCCCGTCGTCCTCCTGAGCATGAGCGAGGGGGGGATCAGTTTCCAGTGCGACGAAGTGATGAGCGGCAATCTCAGCGAGGGGCTGGTGCTGGTCATCCGCATGGGCAAGCCCTGCCCCATATTCTTCCTGGACGGCGCCCTCTGCGAGGTGCGCTACGTACTGCACAACCGGGAAGGGGGACAGGCCACGATCGGTTGCCGCTTCCGCAAGCTCCGCGGCACCGCCGAGGAGGAGATCAAAAAATTCCTCTCCTTCCACCTGGAGAAGAAATAGGGCCTGCCGAGCTTCGCAGCCGCAGGTGCGAGAAAACCGGGTCGAGCGGGAGCTGAGCGATGCACGCGCGACAATCGCCCAGCCCGACGCTGGCGATCAATCGCCCAGTCACTTTGTCTATGACGAGACCGGCGCAGAACTCGAGGCCCTTGCGCTCAAAGTAGAAGGGATCCGAGACAGCCCTGACCTCGAAGTCCGTCGTGAGCCAGACGAAGCGATGGAGATAGGCGCGCAAGGTCGG
>JAQUQF010000208.1 GCA_028749105.1 Acidobacteriota bacterium
GAGGCGAAGAACTGGTTGTGCTCGACTCCCTGGAAGCCGCGCAGGAATTGGCCCATGGCGGTTCGCGTCGTCAGCCCGAAGTATTTGCCAGTTCCCGAGAACCAGGCGAAACCCAGGGTCCACGACCCGATGAAATTGTAGTAGATCACAATGGTGAAGGGCAGCGAGATGCCCAGGGCGCCGAGATACTTGGCTGCCGGATGTTTCCACATCAAGGCGAACATGCCCGGCGTGGTGCCGTGGCCGTGGACGCCGCCATGGCGGCCCATCGACCACTCCACCCACATCAGCGGGATGCCCAAAAATATCAGGGCGCAGAAATAAGGGATCATGAAAGCACCGCCGCCGTTGGCCGCCGCCTTTACGGGGAAGCGCAGGAAGTTGCCCAGGCCGATGGCGTTGCCGGCCATGGCCAGGATCAGGCCGATGCGCGAGGCCCACTGGGCGCGGCCGCCGCTGGCGGTCCTTTTTCTCTTGGCCAGCAGCACGCGGCTGAAGCAGTAGATAGTCAGCAGTAGAATCACTCCCCAGGCAGTGGCCATGAAGATCCAGCCCCACAGTGACGGTCCTTGGTTCATGTGCGTCCTCCTCGCTACGATGGAGATTGTAGAGAGGTGGAAAGATTAAGTCAATTGACCAAATCGCTGCTCGCGGCGTAACGCCGAAACGGTCAAATTGGCACGGCCTCTTTTCTCTTGCGCCGCTTCCAGAACAGGTAGCCGGGGATGCCCATGGCCACCAGCAGCAGGCCGAACAGGGAATTGATCAGCGGCGCGCGGCCGCTCATGTAGTTGCTGATATCGGAGTACAAGGTGAAGACCACGTAGATCATGGCGAAGACGATGAACAGGACGGGGATGGCCGGGTAGCCCCAGACCCTGTAGGGCCTCTCGCGCTCCGGCATTTTCCGGCGCAGGACGATCACGCCCAGGGCGGCGGCGGCATAGAAGATCCAGGAGACGAAGATCAGCATGTCGGTCAGCTGGTCAAAGGTGCCGCTCAGGATCAGAACCGATGTCCAGATCCCCTGGATGACCAGCGACGGCCCCGGCGTGCGGAAGCGGGGATGGACATTCTGCAGCTTCTGGAAAAACAGTTTTTCTCTGGCCATGGCATAGTAAACGCGGGCCGACATCATCAGCGTGCCGTTGGTCGTTCCGAAGGTTGAGATCAGGATGGCCACGGCGATCAAGCTGCCGCCCCAATGGCCCAGGAACGACGAGGCCACGTCGGTGGCGACCAGGTAGGATTGGCCGCTGGCTTCGGCGGCCAGATACCTGGCGCCCATGACGTGGACGGGGATGATGAAGAAATAGGCTAGGTTGATCAGGAGGTAAACGGAGATGAAGGTAATGGTGGCGATGACCATGGCCCGCGGCAGGTTCTTGTGCGGCTCGCGGATCTCGCCGGCCAGGTAGGTGACGTTGATCCAGCCGTCGTAGGCCCAGAAGGCGCCCGACATGGCGACGATGAAGGCCAGGAACACGGGGGCGAAACCGCTGCCGAAGCGTACGGACGATTGGGTGAAGTTGGCCAGGCTGCCGTGGCCGAGGGTGAACGCCAGGATCACCAGGGCCAGGATGACCGCGATTTTCAGGGCGGTGAAAATGACCTGGATGGCGCTGCCCAGGCGCACGCCCAGGTAGTTGACCGCGGTCAGGAACAGGATCAGCAGGATGGTGCAGCCCTTTAAGCCGATGAACTTGAAGGGGGTGATGTCGCCCAGCCAGGGGATGTGCAGCGCGACGCTTTCCCAGGCCGCTCCCAGACGCGGGAAAGTGAAAAAATACCCGAGCGAGTCGGAGAAGACATAGGCGATGGAGGCGATGGAACCGGTCTGGATGACGATAAACACCGCCCAGCCGTAGAGGTAGCCTGCGAATTCCCCGTAGCTCTTGTTGAAATAGATGTACTGGCCGCCGGCCTCGGGAAACATGCTGGAGATCTCGGCGATGCTCAGTACTCCGAAGAGGGTCATCAGGCCGGCGACGACCCACACCGCCAGAAGCAGCAGCGGCGACTCGAGCTGGGAGGCCATCAGTCCCGGCTTCTTGAAGATGCCCGAGCCGATGACCGAGCCGATGGCGAAGGCGACGGCGGCGATGAGCCCGAGCTCGCGCCGCAACCCGACGGGCTGCTTCATTCCCGCACTTTCCATGCTCCTCCTCTTGTCGCGGCCCGGGGCCGGCAGACGGGTTGGAAAGGGCATTATAGGGAGATGACAGGATAAAATCAATCCAGCTAAAGTAAAAAGGCAAAAGGCAAAAGGAAAAAGGTAGAATGACTTTCAGGCAATGGGAATGCGGGTTTCACTTTTTAGTGGCTTGCGGTCGCTTGTCTTCACTTTTGCTTTTCCTATTGTCTTCGATCTCGATGGACAGGTCGTCCTTGACTACGTCGATCCGGGCTTTGCCGCCTTTCTTCAGTCGGCCGAAAAGCACTTCATCGACAAAGGGGTTCTTGACCTTTTCCTGGACCAGTCGCGATACTTCACGGGCGCCGAAGATCCGGGAAAAGCCGCGCTTGGCCACCCAGGCGACGGCCTCAGGGCCGACACGCAGGGTGACCCCTTTTTCCTTGAGCTGCAGGCTGAATTCGCCGATCATTTTCCTGACGATGCGCGCCACCACGTCTTCGTCCAGGTGCCGGAAGGTGATGATGGTGTCCAGGCGGTTGCGGAACTCGGGAGAAAAGAGCTTTTCCACGGCCTGGGTGACCGACCCCGAGAGGGGCTCGCCCTGGAAGCCCATCGCGGGCCGGCCGAGCTCCTTGGCCCCGGCGTTCGAGGTCATGATCAGCACCACGTTGCGGAAGTCGGCTTTGCGGCCGCTGTTGTCGGTCAGGGTGGCGTAGTCCATCACCTGTAGCAGGGTGTTGAAGATGTCGGCGTGGGCCTTCTCGATCTCGTCGAGCAGCAGGACGGCATAGGGGGACTTGCGCACGGCCTCGGTCAGCAGTCCGCCCTCTTCGTAGCCGACATAGCCGGGCGGGGAGCCCACCAGGCGCGACACCGTATGCTTCTCCTGGTATTCGCTCATGTCGAAGCGCAGCAGGGGAACTCCCAGCACTTCGGCCAGCTGCCGGGCCAGCTCGGTCTTGCCCACGCCGGTCGGCCCGACGAAGAGGAACTTGGCCACCGGCTTGTCGGCGTCGCGGAACCCGGCCCGCGAGCGCTTGATGGCCCAGGCCGCCTTTTCGACCGCCTCGTCCTGGCCGAAGATGCGCGCCTTCAGCTCCTTCTCCAGGATCTGCAGGTTGTGGTTCTCCGAGGCCGAGATGCTGCGGCGCGGGATCTTGGCGATGCGCGACACGACTTGCTCGATGGCGTCGACGCTGATGGCGACCGGGCCCGCCTTGGCCGCGGCCTTCATGCGCGCCAGGGCCCCGGCCTCGTCGATGACGTCGATGGCCTTGTCGGGGAGGAAGCGGTCGTTGATGTGCTTGCCCGACAGCTCCGCGGCGGCGCGCAGCACCTCGTCGCTGTAGCGCACCCGGTGGTACTCTTCGTAGCGCCGGCGCAGACCCTGCAGGATCTCGAAGGTCTCGTCGATCGACGGCTCGGGGATCTCGATCTTCTGGAAGCGGCGCGAGAGGGCGCGGTCTTTCTCGAAATACTTCTTGTATTCCTCGTGGGTGGTGGTGCCGATGCAGCGCAGCCTTCCCTGGGCCAGGACCGGCTTCAGGATGTTCGCGGCATCCAGCGAGCCGCCCGCTACCGCGCCGGCGCCGATGATGGCGTGGATCTCGTCGATGAAGAGCACGGCGTTCTTTTCTTCCTGCAGCGCCGCCAGCACCTTCTTCAGCCGCTCCTCGAAGTCGCCGCGATAGCGCGTGCCGGCCAGCAGCCCGCCGAGGTCCAGGGCATAAATGCGTATGTTCTTCAGCGCCGGCGGCACCTTGCCCTGCACCACGAGCTGGGCCAGCCCCTCGGTGATGGCCGTCTTGCCAACGCCCGGATCGCCGACATGGACCGGGTTGTTCTTGAAGCGCCGGCAGAGCACCTGCAGCGTGCGTTCCAGGATCTCTCCGCGGCCGATCAGCGGCTCGCTCTCGCCGGCGCGGGCCTTGGCGGTCAGCTCGCTGGTGAATTG
>JAQUQF010000209.1 GCA_028749105.1 Acidobacteriota bacterium
AGGCGCCGAAGGCGTCATCGACATAGAGATCGATCCCCTTGGCCAGCTCGGCGGCGAAGGCGGGGTCGTTCTTGGTCTCTCCGGGATGGAAGCGCAGGTTCTCCAGGAGCAGCACCAGGCCGGGCTTCAGCCTGCCCTTGGCTTTCTCCGCCTTGGGGCCCACGGTTTCAGGACAGAAGGACACGGTTTTTCCGAGAAGCTCTCCAAGACGCTTGGCGACGGGCGCCAGGCTGCATTCGGGTATCACCTCGCCCTTGGGCCGGCCCAGGTGCGAGGAACACACGACGCGGGCGCCGTTTTCCAGCAGGAAGCGGAAGGTGGGCAGCGCCGCGCGGATGCGCGTGTCGTCGGTGATCCTGCCGGCGGCATCCAGCGGCACGTTGAAGTCGTTGCGAACGAAGACCAGCTTGTCCCTGACGGAAACGTCCTGGACCGATTTCTTGGCCATTTCAATCCGCCGCGATCTTCAGGATCAGGTCGCGCACCCGGCAGGAATAGGCCCATTCGTTGTCGTACCAGGCCAGAACCTTGACCAGGTTCTTTTCCACGACCAGGATATTGTCCATGTCGATGATGGAGGAGCGTTCATCGCCCTTGAAGTCGATCGAGACCAAGGGCTCGTATGAAAAACCCATGATCCCCTTCATCGGCCCGTTGGCGGCTTTCTCGATCACCTGGCGTACTTCTTCCACGGACGTGTCCTTGGCCACATGGACCACCAGGTCGACGGCGGAGACATCGGGGGTCGGGACACGGATGGAGGTGCCGTCGATTTTCCCCTTCAAATCCTTGATGACCAGTCCGATAGCCCTGGCCGCGCCGGTGGAGGTGGGGATCATGGACAGGCCGGCCGCCCGCGCCCGGCGCAGGTCCTTGTGCGGCAGATCGAGGATGCGCTGGTCATTGGTGTAGGCGTGAATGGTGGTCATGTTGCCCTTGAGGATCTTGAAATTATCATGCAACACCTTCGCCAGGGGCGCCACGCAGTTGGTGGTGCAGGAGGCGTTGGAGATGATGTGGTGCTTCTTGGGGTCGTATTCCTTGTCATTGACGCCCAGGACGATGGTGACGTCGGGGTCGGTGGCGGGCGCCGAGATCAGCACTTTTTTGGCGCCGGCCTGCAGGTGCTTCTCGGCCTCGGGGCGCTTGGTGAAGAGGCCGGTGGATTCGACCACCAGGTCGACGGCCAGCTCCTTCCACGGCAGCGCAGCGGGATCCTTGACGGCCGACACCTTGATTTTCTTGCCGGCGATGCTGATGAAGCCGTCCCCGTGGCTGACATCCTCGGCGAAAATCCCAAAAACGGAGTCGTATTTCAGAAGGTGGGCCAGGGTTTTGGCGTCGGCGATATCATTGATGGCCACAATGTCCAGCTGCGGCGTCCGGTATGCCGTGCGTAGAAAAAGCCTGCCGATCCTGCCAAAACCGTTTATCGCTACTTTGAAACTCATGGTGAACCTCCTATGAACGAACCGTAACATAACTTCATGTGATTTTCAAGTGGCCCACAGGCTTCCAGAACAGCGGGCAAGCTGCTGAATTTGCTTTTTATTTCATGTTTTTCTATAATCAACCGGGAGGCCAGCATGGACATCAAGGAAAGGGCTAGGGAGCAATTGAATTGGCTGGAGAGGATTCTGCACAAGATACCCGGGTTCAAAGGGTATTACGAGAAGGAGCTCCGCCGCGATTCCGACCGCCTGCAGCGCGACTATATCGTCAAGCAGATGCGCAAGGTGAAGACCGGCATGAACAAGGTGATCCAGGCCGCTGCCCGGGGCAAGGACTTCGACCTGCTGCGCGAGTACGACCTGTTCACCAAGGATCTCGACAAAAGCATCGGCGCCATCCGCTATGCCGACCAGGGCTATTCCGGATTCTTCGACCTGGTCAAGATCAGGGAAGCCGAGCTGGACAAAGTGTACGCGCAGGATGCCCTGATCATGGAAGCGGCGGAATCCTTCAGCAACGAGTTCCAGAAGCTGGCCGCCGCCCCCCTGGAGTTGACCGGGCTCGCCCCACTGCGCGCGGGACTGGAGCAGATCGCTGACCTGCTCGAGCAAAGGACTGCACTGCTGAAAGGCTATGCCCAAGGAGAAGGCAAATGAAACTTGAGATCATGCAATATTTCGACCAGACAGGCAAGGAGATGTCGCACCGCATCCCCGAGCAGGGTTCGAGCGACATCAAACTGGGGGCGCAGCTGATCGTTCAGGAGAATCAGGCCGCGGTTTTTTTCCGCGACGGCAAGGCCCTGGACACATTCAAGGCTGGGCGCCATGTCCTGTCGACCATGAACATCCCGCTGCTCACCCGGCTCCTCTCCCTGCCCTTCGGCTTCAAGTCCCCCTTCCAGGCCCAGGTCTATTTCGTCAACCTGAAGACCTTTTTGGACCTGAAATGGGGCACCAAGGAGCCGGTCGGCTTCAGGGATTCCGAGCTTGGTTTCGTCCGCCTGCGCGCCTTCGGCGTCTATTCGCTGAAGATCGTCAATCCGCAGCTATTTATCGGCGAGGTGGCCGGCACCCAGGCCGTCTATGCCACCGGCGACATCGAGGATTTCCTGCGCGACCTGCTGGTGGGCAGGCTGAATGACTTCCTGGGAGAGACGGTCAAGAGCATCTTCGAGCTGCCGCAACATTTCGACGAGATGGCCGCCGCTTTGAAGGGGCGCATCGCCGACGATTTCGCCAAGTACGGCTTGGAGATCTCCGACTTCGTCATCAATGCCATCACTCCGCCTGAGGAAGTGCAGAAGATGATCGACGAACGGTCCGGCATGGGCGCCGTGGGTGACATGGGCAAGTTCGTGCAGTTCAAGGCGGCCAAGGCAATGGAAAAAGCCGCGGAAAAAGGCGGCGAAGCCTCCTCCGGCATGGGCATGGGCATGGGAGCCGGCATGGGCATGATGATCCCCGGCATGATCAACCAGGCCATGCAGGATGCCAAAAAACAGAATGTAGCCGACGCCGCAGCCGGCGCCGCGATGGCGACCAAGGTATGCCCTTCCTGCAAGAATGAAGCCCCGGCGACGGCCAAGTTCTGCCCTGAGTGCGGCGTGGCATTCCCCAAGGGGACCTTCTGCAGCAACTGCGGCGCCGCCCTGAAGAAAAAGGACAAATTCTGCCCCGCCTGCGGCCAAAAAACCTCCTGAAGACCGGGGATGGTATGGTATAATATGGCTGCATGAGCCGCAGCCCAGAAAGAATCCTGCTGATCCTCAACCCGTCATCGGGTTTGATTTCCAAGGACATCGCCGTCTCGCTGATCCTGAGGAAGCTGCGCCGTCACTTTGCCAGCGTTTCGCTGATCAACACCACTTCGCCACTGCAGGCCAACGAGGTCGTCCGCCAGGGACTGAAGCATTTCGACGTATTCGTGGCTTTCGGCGGTGACGGCACGGTGAACTCGGTGGCCGCGGCGTTGCTCAACGGCAACAAGACCCTGGGCATCCTCCCCGGCGGCTCAGGCAATGGCCTGGCGCGCAACCTGAACATCCCCCTCTCCTGGCTGCGGGCCCTGGATACGCTGATCACCGGCCAGGACGTGTGCATCGACGCCGGCCGCATCAACGAGTTCCTTTTTTTCAACGTCGCCGGCATGGGCCTGGACGGGCTGATCTCCAAAAAATTCAACCTGGAATCCAAGGCGCGGGGCATTCTGCCCTATGTCTATTTCGCCATGAGAGGATACCTGGAAATGCCGCCGTATACCGTGCGCGTGACGACCGAGAGCAGCGAGTTCGAAGAGGACATCATGCTCCTGGCCCTGGCCAACTTCCGCCAATATGGGGCCCGGGCCATTATCGCCCCCCTCGCCTCGCCCTACGACCACGTGCTCGACCTGTGCGTCCTGAAAAAATTCAAGCTGCTGGAGTCGTCGCTGAACGTGCAGCGGCTTTTTTCCGGCACCATCGACCACTATCCCTTCTACAAGACCTTCACGTTCGAGCGCGTGCGCATCCGCTCGCTGAACGGGCCCATTCCCTTCCACTTTGACGGCGAATACGGCGGCAGGGAATTGGAGGAATTCGAGGTGCACGTGCTCCCGGCCGCCATTACCGTGCGCGTGCCCGCAGGCAAATAG
>JAQUQF010000012.1 GCA_028749105.1 Acidobacteriota bacterium
AGAAAGCCGCCGCCCTTCCTGTTCGCTCCCGGCCTGGAGGGGAGCGACATGCTCCATGTCTCCCTGCCGGCCTCCCTCTCCCCAGCACCGTTCTATTTCCCGCGACGATTCATCGCCATCCATCCCGGAGCCAGGCTTCTCGCCCAATGCACCGAACTCTATTCCCGCAACCAGGCGTTGGCCGTCTTGCGCTTCCTGAACGGCATGGGCAACGGCCGATTGCCCGATCCCCCTTTTTCCCCGGGCTTTCTGAGGAGAAGCGCGCGGCTCCTGCTGCGGAGTCCAAATGGCTGAACGGGAACCAGGAGCATTCGCCAAAAGCAACGACGCGGCGCTCGCCGGCCTGTTCTCCGTCGACGCCGACGCCCACCTGCGCAAACTGGCGGCCTGCATGTTCCCCACGCCCGACCTGCTCCCCGTAGAACTGGTGCGTGCGGCCCTCGAGCGGAACGCGTCAACCGTCGCCGTCGTGATCCGCAGGAGGCAGCTCTCCGTCGAGGACGACGGCGCGGCGATCGCCGCGGCCCAATGGCGTGACTTGGCGAGCGCCTTCGACCCCGGGCTGGACGCCACGGCCAGGGAAAAGGCCATCACGGCGCTGCAAAGCGCCTCCGCCACCGGCATCGGACTGCTGGCCGTTTTCGTCCCCGGCGCCAGATCCATCCGCATCGAAAGTTCTTCAGCTGCCGGAGCGTCGGCCATGGAGATCGTCAGCGGCAAGGCGCGGAATCTGGAGGCGCGCTCCGGCATGAACGGGACGTGCATCACGATCCGCCGCCGTCCCGGAAATGCCACCGCGGAAAAACAGCTGCTCCGCGAGCTGTGCGCCGCCGTGCCGGCAGCCATCACCCTCAACGGGCGTCCCATTGAAAGGAAATTTCTGCTGCGCCGGAGCCTGGCACGCCAGAGCGTCGATCTCGGCCCGGGCAGGGCGCCGGCCATGGTCGCCATCCCCGCCCGGGGCGACGCCTGCCGCATCTGGCTTCTTGACCGGCATATCCCCTGGCAGGCATACGCCAGCGCGTCGTACCATGGCCTTGTTTTCGAAGCGGCACTGGAATCCGTTTCCCTGCCGTCAGCGGCCGAATTCCGCCTGCTGGCCGATGCGGCCCATCGCCTCTACCTCTGGCTCGCCGGCCGCTACCACGCGTTTCCCTCCCGGTACCAGGAACGCATCGAGGAACTCGTCTTCAACAGAGAAAAGGCGTCAAGCGACCTGCCCCTGCTCTCCTCCTTTTCCCCCTTCCGCCTCTGGGGCTCGAAGCAGCGTCTTGATCTGGATGAAGTCCGGCGCAAAGCGGAGAAGCATGCTCTCTACGTCCTGCCGGCCAACGGCGACCCCGAGGTCCGGATCGGGCGCCACCAGGAAGCTCTGCTGCTCTCTCCCCTGCAGCGCGACTTCCTGCTGAATCACCTTCACCTGCCCCTGGTCGAGATCACGGCGGAGATGGGCAGCCAGGGGCGGTTGGCCCGGCTTTTTTCCCGCCTGCTCAGGCGGACGGCCATGCTGGTTTCCCGTCTTCCCCGCCTCCCGCTCCGCAGCCTTGTCGATGCGGACCTCAGCGACGGCGAAAGACAATTATGCCGCGTTCTGGAAAAGCATTGGCGGGAACTCAACCGCGGAGCCCGGCGCCCGCCGCTGGCGGTGGCCGTAGCCGCAGGCCGCGGCATGGCTCCCGCCGTACTGTGCCGTGGTGCCCAGGAAAGAGTGTTGTATCTCAGGCGACGCCATCCCCTGGTCATCCTGGCCGCGAGCCGCGTCACCAACGATCAGGCCAATGCCGAACTGGCTTTTGCGGCGCTGGCTCCGCTGGAGCTTTTGACAACCGGCCGCCTTTGATTTAAGATGGCCGCAACGCTTCATGCAAGAGGTGCAGCATGCCCCAATATCAGCGGATCGTCTGGGTCGGCCTGGCGGTTGCCGCCCTCGCCATCCTCGCCCTGGCCTATTTCCTTTTCCTGGCCCCGGCCGGTGAGACAAGGAAAGTGATCATCCCGGAGACAGCGTCGCTGGCCAAGCCCGGCGACCAGACGGCCAAGGAGACGGCAGAAGAATCCGACTCAGCCATCGTCCCACTTGACCTGGACCTCGACCGGAGCGACGAAGCCGTCCGCACGATGGTCGCCGCCGGCGAGATCCCAGTTGTCATGAAGAAATGGCTGCGCCAGAAGGACATCGTGCGCACGGGGGTTGCCGCAATCGACAGCATCGCCCGCGGCGAAAGCCCGGCCGCACTGCTGCCGTTTTTAGCGCCGGAGGGAAAATTCCTGGCCGCGGAAAGGAATGGAAGCTACACCCTGGACCCGCGCAGCTATCGTCGCTACGATCCCCTGGTGAACGCGTTCACCGCCGTCCCGGACAAAACCTTGGTCACCTGGTACAAAACACTGCGCCCCACCCTGGAAAAAGCATTCAGGGAACTGGGCTACCCGAACGTCACGTTTGCCCAGCGCGTCCAGCAGGCGATCGAGCAGCTGACCCAGACGCCGCTGCCGCACGAAGAGGCCGCTCTCGAGAGAAAAGTCCTGAGCTACGCATATGGTGACCCGGACCTGGAGAGCCTAAACCCGGCCCAAAAGCACCTGCTGCGCTTCGGACCCAGGAACGCGGCGCGCATTCAGGACAAACTGCGCTCGCTGGCCGCAGCGCTCAAATTTACAGGAAAAAAGTGACCGGACGTCCGGCGAAACGGACAGATATATTGCCTACAGCCCGGGTGGGATAAGGAAAGGATTTCGGGACGGGTTTTCTTTTTATTCCGCTACTTTGACGTTAGCGGCCTTGGGTCCCTTGTCTTCCTGGATGACTTCAAACGTGACATCCTGACCCTCTTCCAGGGTCTTGAACCCTTCCTGGGAGATGATGGCGGTGTGGTGGACGAAGATGTCCTTGCCGTCTTCACCGTGGATGAAGCCGTAACCTTTCTTGGCATCGAACCATTTGACTTTGCCTTTTAACATTGTTGCTTTTCCCTCACAAATTAAAGATATATCATGCTAGCACACTTTTTCACGAGTGTCAAACAAGCAAGTCAAAAGAGTCAGACGAGTCGGACCAGTCCGACCCGTCTGACTAAAACCGGAAGGCCCTGCCGATTTGCCATCCACCGGCCACGATGGTATAGTCGGGCCGGAGCAAGACCATGGCGCACTTGACCGTCCGTTCGGCTTACAAGGACCTGACCGACCGCCTGAATCTCTACCCGCAGGGAGCACCGCCTACTGAGACCCTGTATCGCATTCTGCAGCTGCTGTTCTCCGAGGTCGAGGCCGCGCTGGTCGCCCGCATGCCCATCAAGCCTTTCACTGCAAAAAAAGCGGCCGGCATCTGGAAAAAAACGGAAGCCGAGACGCAAAAAATCCTGGACGCGCTGGCCGACCGCGGCGTATTGGTCGACTCGCAGTGCCAGGACGGGAAAATGATCTATTGCCTGCCGCCCCCCATGGCCGGATTCTTCGAATTCTCCCTCATGCGCCTGCGCGGCGACATCGACCAGAAGCTGCTGGCCGAACTGTTCTACCAGTACCTCAACGTCGAGGAGGAGTTCATCAAACAGCTGTTCTGTACCGGCGAGACCCAGCTGGGCCGGGTATTCGTCGCCGAAACGGCGCTGACCGCCGAGAATTCGCTGCATGTCCTCGACTACGAGCGGGCCTCGGAGGTCGTCAGGACGGCCAGCCACATCGCCGTGGGCATATGCTACTGCCGGCACAAGATGGAGCATGTCGGCCGCGCGTGCGCCGCCGAGCGGGACATCTGCCTCACCTTCAACAGCACCGCCGCCTCGCTCAGCCGCCACGGCATCGCGCGCAGGATTGACGTCGCCGAGGGGCTTGACCTGCTGCAGAAGGCCCGGGGGCAGAACCTGGTGCAGTTTGGCGAGAACGTGCGCCAGGCAGTTCATTTCATCTGCAACTGCTGCGGCTGCTGCTGCGAAGCCCTGATCGCCGCCCGCCGCTTCGGCTTTCTGCACCCGGTCCATACCAGCAACTTCCTCCCGGTCGTCGACGAGGCCGCCTGCACGGGCTGCGGCACGTGCATCGAGGCCTGCCCGGTACAGGCACTGGCGCTGGTTTCGGCCAGCGACCCCAAGCGGCCGAAAAAAAAGATCGCCCGCCTCGACCGCGAGCAGTGCCTGGGCTGCGGCGTCTGCGTCGCCGCCTGCCCTGCCAAGAGCATTTCTCTTGCCCAGCGCCCGCAGCGGGTGATCACGCCATTGAATTCCACCCACCGGGCGGTGGTCATGGCCATCGAGAGGGGCAAGCTGCAGAACCTGATCTTTGACGTGCAGGTACACTGGAACCACCGGGCCATGGCCGCCATCCTGGGGGTCATCCTGAAGCTGCCGCCGCTGAAGCAGGCCATGGCCAGCCGCCAGATGAAGTCGCGCTATCTGGAGTTCCTGATCCAGAAGATCAAAAACTAGCCGGTGAACACGGGCCCGCGCGGAGCAATGAGGACAATACACGCTGCCAGTTGTTTTTCCGGCAAGGTTCTGATATATTGATCCCTTGAAAAAAGGAGTTTGCCAATGAAAAAAATCGTTGTATTTTCCTTATCCCTCCTGTTGCTCAGCCTCGCTTCCTGCCAGAAGGCCGGCGCCTCGGCCGACAAGGTCCTTAAGAAAGAGGACCTGGACAACCAGAAAAAGAAAGTCAGCTATGCCATCGGCCTCGACATCGGCAAAAACTTCAAGGCCCGGGGCATGGACATCGATGCCGACATCATGCTTCAGGGACTCAAGGACGGGCAGAATGCCGCCGCGCCCTTGCTGAAGGACGAAGAGATCCAGAAGGTCATGAGCCAGTTCCAGCAGGAGATGGTGAAGGCCGACCAGGAAAAGCGGCTGGCCAATGGAGCCGAAAACAAGGCCAAAGAAGAGGCCTTTCTCAAGGAGAACGCCCAAAAGCCGGGCGTCAAGGTCACGGCCAGCGGCCTGCAGTATACGGTCATCAAGGAAGGCACGGGTCCCCTGCCCAAGGAGAGCGACACGGTCAAGGTGCACTACCGCGGCAGCCTCCTCGACGGCACCGAGTTCGACAGCTCCTACAAGCGCAACGAACCGGCCGTGTTCCCGCTCAAGGGCGTGATCAAAGGCTGGACCGAGGCCCTGCAGCTGATGAAGGTCGGCTCCAAATACCAGATCGTGCTGCCCAGCAGCCTGGCCTACGGCGAGAACGGCGCCGGCCAGGTCATCGGCCCCAACGCCACGCTGGTCTTCGAAGTCGAGCTGCTGAGCATCGAGAAGCCGGCCGCGGCGCCGCAAGCCGAAGCGAAAAAGTGAGTTGCAAGGATCGATTTGCTTTTTGGAATCCGTGATCATTCAATCGTGTTGGACATGAAAGCGAGGCGACCATGACCCAAGCCCTGAGAGCTTCATTGCGCGAATCACCGAAAGCCCGCTGGGCGGCCATGTTTGTTGCCAGCCTGGCCATGCTGTGCGGCTATTTCATGGCCGATGTCATGGCGCCCCTGAAGCCCATGCTGGAGCAGCATCTGCACTGGACCAGCACCCAATACGGCTTCTTTACCAGCGCCTACGGCTGGTTCAACGTCTTCCTGTTCATGCTGCTCATCGGCGGCATCATCCTGGACAAGATGGGCGTGCGCTTCACGGGGCTGTTGTCCACCGCCCTGATGGTCGTCGGGGCCGTATTGAAGTATTTCGCCATCACCCACACCTTCGACCCCGCGCCGCTGCTGCAGAACGTGCCGCTGATCGGCGGCATGCCGCTGCAGGTCTATCTGGCCGGCATCGGCTACGCCATTTTCGGCGTCGGCGTCGAGGTGGCCGGGATCACCACCACCAAGCTCATCGTCAAATGGTTCAAGGGCAAGGAAATGGCATTGGCCATGGGGCTGCAACTGGCGCTGGCCCGCATGGGCACGGCGCTGGCCCTGATGATCAGCGCCCCCATCGCCGCCCATTTCAAATCGGTGGGCGCGCCGGTGCTGCTGGCCGTGGTCCTGCTGGTCATCGGCTTCATCAGCTACGTGGTCTACGGGATCATGGACCGCAAGCTCGATGCCTCGGAAGCCAAGGCGGAAGCCGACAGCGAGGAGCCGTTCCGCCTGTCCGACATCAAGCTGATCCTGAAAAACAAGGGCTTCTGGTATATCTCGATGCTCTGCCTGCTTTTTTATTCCGCGGTTTTCCCCTTCCTCAAGTACGCCACCGACCTGATGGTCCAGAAATATCATGTCAAGCTGGCACTGGCCGGGATCATTCCCGGTCTGCTCCCCTTCGGCAACATCTTCATGACCCCTTTCTTCGGGCGCATGATCGACCGCAAGGGCAAGGCGGCCTCCATCATGTATCTGGGTTCGGCCATGCTGATCGTCGTCCATCTGCTGTTCGCCGTCCCCCTGCTGAGCCATTGGGTCGTCGCTTTCCTGCTGATGCTCGTGCTGGGCGTGGCGTTTTCCCTAGTGCCATCGGCCATGTGGCCTTCGGTTCCCAAATTGATCCCCGAGAAGCAGCTGGGCACCGCCTATGCACTGATTTTCTATATCCAGAATTGGGGCCTGATGGGCGTGCCGCTGCTGATCGGCTGGATACTGGACCGTTTTTGCATCGTGTCACGCTCGGTGGCGGCCGATGGTTCGCCGCTGGTCTCCTATAATTACACGATCCCCATGCTGACATTCATGGGCTTTGGCATCCTCGGCCTCATCTTCGCCTTCCTGCTGAAGGTCGAGGACAAGCGCAAGGGCTACGGCCTGGAGCTGCCCTCCAGCGCCAAGTAGCCCGGCGGCAAAACCAGTTTATTCCGCTTCATGACGCCGGGGTGTCCGGCGACTCGTCTTCTTTCCCCTTGCGGCAGGCGCGGATCTTGGTCATCACGTCGGTCTGACTGTTCTTCACCAGAAGTTTTTCGCCATTGACCAGGGTGAGGACCGTGGCAGAGCCGTCGGCGATCTCCTTGATCATGTCGATGTTGAGCATGATCTCCACTCCGTCCTGGCGAATCAACCGGATCATTTTTCACCGCCTCCGCGAGAAACAGCATGCGCGGCAGCCGTTCATCTTTATTTCATCATACCACGAATCGCCACATCTCACAATCAGCCCCCGGGCCGCCTCCGGGGTTTGACTTTGAGCCGCCGCGCGCCTATATTCGGGGGATGGACGCCGCACAATTTCACGAGCATTACCTGCTGCAGGCACGCTGGCTGGCGCCCGCACGCCATTATCTTTTCCGCAAAGCGGGGCTGGCTCGCCGCAAAAAAGTCCTGGACCTCGGCTGCGGCAGCGGCATCATCGCGGACGAGATGCGGCAGGTCTGCGGCCGGCCGGTGCTGGCCGTCGACCGCGACCCGGCAATGGTGGGCTTCGCCCGCGGCGCCTACCCGGAGAACGAATACCGCATTGGCGATGAGAACACCCTGGCCCGGGAAGGCTCGCGCTTCGACCTGGTGGTCATCTCCTTTGTCCTGATGTGGCAGTCGCGGCCGCTGCTGTTCCTGAAGAAGGTCCGCAAGCTGCTGGGCGCGGACGGGACGCTGCTGGTGCTGGCCGAGCCCGACTATGGAGGCAGGATCGACTTCCCCGCACCGCTCGATTTCCTGAAGGACATCTTCATCAGCCATATCGCAAAAACCGGAGGCGATCCCTTCATCGGCCGCCGGCTCGCATCCCTGCTGGACAAAGCCGGCTTCAAGGCCGAAACCGAACTGGCCAGCGCGCTCCATTTCCCGGATAACTTCGTGGGCGACACCTGGGAGCGGGAATGGCGGTTCTGGCAGGAGTTGAGCGGCTTCCACGACAGTACGCTGAACAAGATACTGCGCCTGGAAAAAAGCGCCGCCCTTACCAGGGAGCGGCTGGTGCTGTTCCCCGTCTTCTGCGCGCTGGCGACGCCCTCCCCTTGAGCCCGTTCCCTAGAAGGCGAACCTGAAGGGGACGCTCAGCCAAACCTTGACCTTGACGCCGTCCTTTATGGCGGGAGAGTACTTCCAGTTCGAAAGGGTTTCTTCGATCAAGGTCTTGATGTCGCTGGGGACATTTCCGGTCAGAATTTTGAATTTGGCCACATTGCCGTTCTCATCGACCAGAATGGTCGTCGGGACGGTGAACACCTTGCCCTTGTATTTGGCGCTCATCGAAGCAGATATGGCCGGCTTGCTGTCGGTGATTTTTTCCGGCTTGGTCGTGACCTCGGACAGCGGGACCTGGTCCCCGGGCTTGGTCTTGGCGGCCTCGGCCAGCTTCCTCTGGATCTCGGCCTGCTTGGCCTTCTCTTCCTCCGCTTTCTTCCTGTCCAGCTCCTCCTGGGCTTTCTTCGCCTCCTCCTCTTTCTGCGACTGCGTGGCCACTTCCAGCCTGCGCTTCTCGTCCTCGGCCTTCAGGCGCGCCTGCTCCTCCTGGGCCTTGCGCCTCTGCTCTTCCAGGCGCTGTTTCTCAAGTTCAAGGGCCTTCTTCTGGGCCTCATCGGCCGTGAGCTTCAACGTCTCGAGCTCCTTGATCTTGTCGGCCATGGCTTGGATCTGGGAGGCCTGCTCTTCCTGGGCCTTGAGGCGCAGAGCCGCCTCCGCCTGTTGCTGGGCGCTGAGTTCGCTGGCCTTCTTTCCCGAGGTCACGGCAAAATAGATGCCGATGACCGCGGCCAGCGCGACGGCACCCAGCACGGGCCACAGCCAGCTCGGCGATTTCTTGCGCTCGTCGAGCCCCTCCAGGATGCCGCTGACCAGGTCTTCTTTGGCCTGCGGGGTGGAGGGCATCTCCTTCTTGGCCTCGGGGACGATGTAGGCCAGCTCCTGCTTGAGGACTTTCTCCTCCTCCTCCACGGCCTCGCCGTACAGCGAGTTCATGAAGTAGGCCAGGTTGAAGGTGATCGAGGAAAGCTCCTCGATGTGGAAATAGTTGGCGATGAAGTCCTTGAACTCCTTGATGGTCAGGAAGCGCTTGAGCGGGTCGGGGTTCAGCGTCTTCCTGAAGAACGTGATGACATTGGTCAGGAAGTTCTTGTCGGTGGAGGGCATGTACTGCTTGAAAGTCAGGTTGGCGAACTTGGAGTCGAAATCCTCGCCGGCCGAGTATGTGAAATACTTGCCCGTCAGGATGCGGTAGATCAGGTAGCCCAGGTGGTAGATGTCGGACTGGGCGACGATCCGTTCCTTGCGCATGAACTCCGGCGTCAGCCAGGAGCCATAGCGTTTTTCGTTCTCCGCGTAAAACGGCTCGCTCTTCTCCAGGTATTGGAAGATGCCGTAGTTCTTCAGGAATATCTTGCCGTCATAATGCAGGAGGATATTGTCCGGCGTCAGGAAGCCGTGAAACGACTTTTCGCCGCTGACGATGATCGACGATCCCACCTCGATGATGTCGGCGATGGCGATGCTGATCGACATGGCCAGGTCGAAATTGATGGGCATGCCCTTTTTCTCGGCATCGACCAGGATCTGCTCGAAATTCTTGCCTTTGAAATACTCAAAGATCAGCTGGTTGCCCTTGTCGCCGACGTTGATCTTCTCCGGGGAATACAGGAACGGGATGTTCGATTTCTTGATCCCCTCCAGGAGGAGCTTGACGCGCTTCCACATGTCGGCATTGCCGGAAATGGAGGGCGCGACTTCGCACAGCACCTTGTGGCCGAGCGGCTTCCGGTTCTGGACGGGCGCCACCCGGTAGTTGATGCCCATGGTGTCGGAAAACAGGTCGCGGTAGTACACGTAATCGTTGATCACTTTATATTCTTTCATCTGTCACCTCGTTGTTTGAATTCGCAAGGAATATATAGAATAAAAAACTAAAATTCAATAGGGTGGATGATTTTTGCTCATTTTTCTCAAAGGAACATCATTTGAAAAGCAGCCGGCCCTGTGCTAGAATCAACGCGACGTCGATCCGGAAAGGAGGGCAAGGAGATCTCTGCATGGGAAACAAGACCTGGCTGATTGTTGCGCTGCTGGCAGTCCTCGCTGCCTGCTCCGGCAGGCCGTCCGTGGAGCGGGCCCGGGAGATGGCGGCCGCATTCGGCGAGCTGACCGAGCGTTACGATCTACTGAATGACCAGCTGGTCGAAAAAATGGAGCGCGCCGGAGAAATGCGCAGCGGCGACAAGTTCAGCAGCGAAACCAGCCGCATTGCGGCCGAGAAGAAGCTGGAACTGGAAAAGCTGCTGGACAAATTCGGCAGTGGCGCCGGCAGCGACTCCCTGGACCTCGTGCGCAGCAAGGTCATGATCGAGGCGGGCCGCTTCGACGAGGCCGAAACGATCATCGGCCGCCTGGCCGCCGCCAAGGGAGAAACAGCATCCGAAGCCAAGCTGCAGCAGGTGATCCTGCACCTCATGCGCCAGCGCTATGCGGAGGCGGCGGGCCTGCTGCGGGAGATCGAACCCGTCATCGCCAAGGATGCCCAGTTCTACAACCTGTGCCTGGCTCTGGCCTTCTCCCACCCCGACCCCGCCGCACGCGAGGAATTCTCGCGCCAGCTGGTCGACGCCCCATGGCTCCCCGCCAGGATCGAGCCCCAAAAGGGGCGAATCTATGCCAACCTGGCCATGCTGGCCAAGGAAAACCATCATGCCGCAGACGCCCTGGCTCAATGGGACAAGGCCCTGGCCCTGGAAAGCGACCCGGCTGTCAGGTCGGCATGGGAAGTGGAGAAGAAGCAACTGGCCATGCTCGACAGACCCATGCCGCCCCTAAACGCCGATAACTGGCTCAATTCCCAGCCTTTGGACCTGGAGGAATTCAAGAACAAGGTAGTGGTCATCGATTTCTGGGCCCCCTGGTGCAGCTCCTGCCGTCAGGTCATGCCGATCCTGCAGAACCAGTATCGCCTTCACAAGGAAAAGGGGCTGCTGGTCATCGGCTACACGCGGCTGTACGGCCGCTTCAGCGATGAACTGGAGCGCAGGGACAAGGTCGCCGCCGACGAGGAGCTTGCCCTTGTCAGGAAGTATGTCGACCGCAACAGGATCACCTACCCGATCGCCGTGGCCACCGAAGGCGCCGGTTTCGACGCCTATGCCGTGAAAGCGATCCCCACCCTGGTCTTCATTGACCGCAAGGGAAATATCGCCTATTTCAAGACGGGCGCCGATTCGCAAAAGCAGATCGAAGACAAGATCATCGCCCTGCTGGAGGAAAAGTAATGGAAAAAATCAGCCTGGCGGAACTGGATGGAAAGCTCCGCGCGCTGCCTTTCGTCCTCCTGGATTTCGCATCACCCGGCTGTGCCCCCTGCAAGAAGATCGCCCAGGCGCTGCCCGCCCTGCTCGAGTCGCTGCATCCCGCCCAAGTCGCTGCATTTGAAGTCGATATCACAACCGACGCCGCTCTGGCTTCCAGGTTTTTCGTGCTCGGCGTTCCCGCCCTCATCCTGTTCAAGGAAGGGAAGGAGATCGCCCGCTTCAACTCCCTGCCCAAAGCCGACACAATCAAGCGCCTGCTGTCCTGAAAATGGGACATTCAGCCCCCGCATCCGCTGCGGAAACTTGGCACCGGGATTGCATTCAAATCCGCGGAGGTTCAAAATGAAACGCATCGTCTTGTCACTGGCAATAATCGGATTCGTGTCGGGTTGCCTTTTCTCCCAGAGCGTATGCATGAAGATCGGGGTGTTCGCCCCCAGGCTGGAGTCCGATCTATGGCAGATCAACATGGAAAACCTGACCTTCGGCAAGTCCGATCTGACAGCCGTCTATTACTCGGGCGAATTCGAGTACTATTTCAACCGCAGCGCCTCGGTTTCCGTGGAGATCGGCAGCTACTCCAAATCGGTCTTCGCCCAATACCGCGACTATGAATTCGATGACGGCTCCCCCATCTACCAGGACATCTCCCTGCGCATCGTCCCCGTCGAGGCCACATTGAAATACTATCCCACCGGGCACCGCCACAGCCTCAATCCCTTCATCGGGGCGGGCGCCGGGGTCTATGCCTACACCTACCAACAGTCAGGAAGCTTCATCAACTTCGAGGACGGTTCCGTGACCGACGGCATGGCCGAGACCCGGCGCTTCGCCTTCGGCCTCAACGGCCGCGCCGGCCTGGCCTTTCGCTTCAAATCGCGGCTGGCGATCCTGCTGGAGGGTAAATACCAGTACGTGAAAGGCTCCCTTTCCGAATATTTCGAGGGATTCGAATCCCTGGACTTGAGCGGATTCGCGGTCAATGCCGGGATCCAGTTCTTTTTTTAAGCAAGCGGATTTCAGCGACAGCAAAATTTCAAAAGCCGGCGCCGCGCCCGCTCGTTTTCAGGCGCTGTCCGATTGACAGGCCGGTCTAATTATGTTAAATTCATGCCTGACTGGCTTGGGCCGTTAGCTCAGCTGGCAGAGCACCGCCCTTTTAAGGCGGGTGCCGTTGGTTCGAATCCAACACGGCTCAATTTGGGGCCCGTTCGTCTATCGGTTAGGACACAAGATTTTCATTCTTGGAAGAGGGGTTCGACTCCCCTACGGGCTGTGCCGATTTTTCCCCAAACACCTGCTTCAGCAGGATATCGAACTCGAACTCGAAATTCGGGGTCAAAATCCCTTTTGAGCGCGCCTCCCTGACCTTGCCGATCTTCCAGAATTTTCCCTCGCTGATCTCATCGGCATTGATCTGCGGAACCGAATCACAGCGGGTAATGAACATGAAGACCAGCTCCGATTCGATGTCACTCTTCCAGATGTAGCGCGCCACGGGCAAGGCCTTGTAGTTTTCCAGGCCGAGCTCTTCCTTGGCCTCGCGCTTCAGCGCTGCCTCGACCGTCTCGCCGCTGCTGACATGGCCGCCCACGGCGGTGTCCCATTTTCCTGGCTGGATCTGCTTGCTCGGGGAGCGCTTTTGCAGGAAGAGGCGGTCCCTGGAATCAAGGACATGCAGGTGGACGACCGGGTGCAAAAGGTCCCGGCGCGAGTGGCACAGGCTGCGCGGTGCCTTGCCGAGCACCTTGCCCTCGGCATCCACGATATCGAACCACTCTTCATCGGCGCCTGGCGCGGCGGCCGCGGTGGCAGAGCTCCGGGCTCTCCGGCGGTTGCGCAGCCACTCGACAAGAAAATAGGCAGCGAACAGGATATAGAACAGGCCGCCCGCTATGAAGCCCCAGGCCGCCGCCGACATGGCGAAAGCGGCATAGACAATCAGGACCGTGTGCCCCAGGAAGATGAAGAACAGGGCTTTCATGCTGCCCGTCATCGCTTGCGACTGCTCTTCGCTGAACGCGACCCCTTTGAGATAGCGGCGCGACACGGCCAGCATGATGTTCAGCGGCGAATAGGCCGAAACGCCGAGGACCAGGCAGAAAACGAGCTCCACCAGGGCCGGCTTCAGCCGGAAAAAAATGTCGTTGCGCAGCAGCAGCGAGACGCCTGCCATCAACACGATCAGCAGCGTGTCCAGGAGGACGAAGCGGTCCAGGATTTTTTCACGCGCGTAGGATACCGCCAGCTCGATGATGCCGGAAGCGACGGCCACGACGAGGCCGACCTCGGTCCCCCACAACGCATCGGCGGCGATGAAGACCAGGAGCGGCAGGAAGCCCGGCGCCAGGGTCTTCAGCAGCTGCAGTCGGTTCAACGTCGCTTCAGAATGAGCCGGATCCTTTCCTGGAGCTCCTCCAGGCCGACCTGGGAGGTGCCGACCTTCTCCACGACGATTGAGGCGGCGGCATTGGCCATGGCGGCGGCTTCGCGCAGCCCGGCCCCGGCCACCAGGGCCAGGGTCAGGACGGCCACGACCGTGTCGCCGGCGCCGGTCACGTCGAAAACCTCCCGGCTGAACGCCGGCAAGTGGAACATTTTCCTGTTCGCCTCGGCCGCGGAAATCCCCTGGCTGCCCCGCGTGACCAGGGTGAAACGGGTCCTGAACTTGCGGCGGATGCGCTTCAGCGCCGCGGCGACGTCGACCTCGCTGCGGATGGGCATGCCGGCCATCGCCTCGGCCTCCTTCAGGTTGGGGGTCAAGCCGGTCACATCGCGGTAGAGGGCAAGATGGGGCGGCTTGGGATCGACGATGATGGGGATGCCGTCCCGTGAGGCCCGGGCCTTGAGCATGGCCATGGCGGCGGCGTTCACCGCCCCCTTGGCGTAGTCGGAGACGATGATGGCGTCGAAGACGGCGCCCTCGATCTCATCCCCGATCCTGCGCAGCACGTCCTCTCCGAGGTCAACGCTCATTTCGCGGTCGACACGGACGATCTGCTGACGCTGGGAGATGATGCGCGTCTTGACCACCGTCCGTCTTGAGCCGTCGCGGACCACGAGGTTCCCCTCCATCTTGAGCCGCGAAACCTCATCGGCGAAGCTGTCGTTGCCGCATACGCCGAGCAGCAGGCCGCACGCGCCCAGCCGGTCGATGTTGGCCGCCACGTTGCCGGCGCCGCCGAGGCGCGACTCCTCGCTCTCGACCGTGACCACGGGCACCGGCGCCTCGGGCGAAATGCGTTCGACCTGGCCGAAGATGTAGCGGTCGAGGATGACGTCGCCGTACACCAGGATCTTTTTCCCGGCGAAACGCGAGCAGATTTCAGCGATCCGCTTCTGGTTGAACATGGTCCTCCCCTTTCAGGCCGTTTCGCCCCGCAACGACGGGGCCGTTTCGCCCCGCCTGGACGGGGCCCAGGAAAGGCAGGCTGATAAAATAAAAAAGGATGAATTTGATCTCGCTGTCCCCGAAATTGTACTCGAACATCCCGGCAATGAGGAAGCCGATGAACGCGAACAATACTCCCACCGTAATGGCCCGCATTTCTCCCGTGCACGCCCTCAGGCGCCGCGCGAGCTGCAGGATAATGCCCAGGCAAGCCAGGACGAAGCTGGCCAGGGCGAATATCCCCCGTTCGGCAAGGATCTGCAAGAAATTGTTGTGCAGGTGCATGTTGATCTTTTTGGCCTGCGGATGCCGGTATCGGAACTCATTGCCGGCGATCACCTTGGAGATGTTATTGCTGCCGACTCCAGTCCAGGGATAATCAGCGGCTATTTTCAGCCCCGAATAGGCCATGTAGATCCGGTCACGATTGGACTCATCCTGGAGGTCGACGATGGACAGCACGCGGCTCTTTACCGCCGGCGGCGTCAGCAGAGCCAGGACCAGCAGCAGTGGCGCCAGGATGAGCAAATATTTCGGCTTGAAAAAAACAAGGAACAGCCCCAGGGCGGCGGCGATGCCCAGCCAGACGTTGCGCGTCAGTGAAAAGGCGATAGCGGCCAGCATGAGGGCCAGGGCCAGCGAGATCGCTGCCGTCTCCTTTTTCTTTCCATGCCGCAGCACCAGCCGCACGGCAAAGAAGATAAAGGGGAGCATCAGCAGCCCGGAGTAAGTCATCCAGTGCGATGTGAAGCCCTTCAG
>JAQUQF010000210.1 GCA_028749105.1 Acidobacteriota bacterium
GTCTTGGCCACGTTGAAGGAGAACTCGGCGAGCTTCTTTTCCAGGAAGGTCTTCTCCGAAAGGGTCTTGAACTCTTTCCAGCTGCCCAGGGCCAGGAGGGAGAGCTCCCCCTCCTCGCCGCGGCGGCCGATGTACTCGGGAAGGTCGCGGCCGGTGATCGGGTCGTTGCGGCACATGATCAGAAGCCGCTCGACCAGGTTGCGCAGTTCGCGCACGTTGCCCTTCCACTGGTACTCCTTGAGCAGCGCCAGCGCCTCGGGCGAGAATGATTTCTTACGATAGTTGTTTTCCTCGGAGAAGTAGGTGATGAAATGATCAATAAGCAACGGGATGTCCTCGCGGCGCTCGCGCAGCGACGGCGAATGGATGGGGACCACATGCAGGCGGAAAAAGAGGTCTTCGCGGAAATTGCCCTTGCGGATCTCCTCCTCCAGGTCCTTGTTGGTGGCGGCGATCACGCGCACGTTGACTTTCTTGATCTCGGGCGAGCCAACCGGCTGCACTTCGCCCTCCTCGAGCACGCGCAGCACCTTGGCCTGGGCCTTCAGGCTCAGGTCGCCGATCTCGTCCAGGAAGATGCTGCCGCGGTGGGCGCTCTCGAACTTGCCGATCTTCTTTTCGTAGGCGCCGGTGAACGAACCCTTTTCATGCCCGAACAGCTCGCTCTCGATCAGCTCGTCGGGGATGGCGGCGCAATTCACCTGCACGAAGCGGTTCTGGCTGCGCGCCGACTTCTGGTGCAGCAGGCGGGCGATCAGCTCCTTGCCGGTGCCGCTGTCGCCCGAGATCAGCACCGTGGAATCGCTGCGAGCCGCGCGCTGGATCGTTTCCTGCAGCGCCTTCATGACCGGCGATTTGCCCACGAGCTCGTATTTTTTCGCGGTCAGGTTGCGCAGGCTGTAGTTCTCCTTGAGCAGGAAGATCTTCTCGGCGGCGTTGCGCACGGTCAGCACGAGCTTGTCGCGCGAGATGGGCTTCTCCAGAAAATCGAAAGCGCCCAGGCGCGAGGCCTCAACCGCCTCTTCGATCCCCGAGTGGCCCGAGATCATGATGACCTCGGCGACCGGGTTCAGGCCCTTGATCGTCTGCAGCACCTTCAGGCCGTCCAGGCCGGGCATCTTGACGTCGAGCAGGACGATGTCGGGGAGGAAGTTCTTGAAAAGCTCGATGGCCTCCATCCCGTCCTTGGCGGCCTGAACATTGTATTTTTCGTAGTTCAGGACCATCTTGACCGATTCCACGATGTTCTTTTCGTCATCGACGACCAGCACCTTGACGTTTTCCATGGGTTCCTTATAGCAAATCGGGCGAATTCTGGCAAACAGGGGCTTCTGTCACACGAGAAAAAGCCCGTCGCCCCCGGGCCGTCCCTGGATGAGCAGGTAGGGCGAGCCGATGTTGGAGCGCCCATGGAAAAAGCGCAGCTCCCGCGAAACGGCCTGGATGTGCAGCAGGTACGAACGCATGGAGGCGGCGAATTGGAAGTGGATCGGCCGGGCGATTTCGCCGTTTTTGATGGAATATCCGTAGGCGGAGAACAGGAGCCCGCCGGCAGCCGCACTGCCCTTCGGCTTGACCAGGTAGACCATGACGCCGTTGCGCGCCTGCTGCAGCAGCCCGGCCAGCGGATCGTTCGACGGCTTGATGAACAGGTTGGAAAATCGGACCTGCGGGAAGATGCCCCGCTCGTCGCGGAAGCCGTTGCCCGTGGACGCGCCCCCCTTCTCGAACGCCGTGCGGATATCGGCCGCCGCGGCGACGGCCACCCCCTTGTTGACCAGGTACTTTTCGGCAGCCGCCGTACCCTCATCGTCGAACGGCACCGAGCCGGGCTGCCCGTCGAGAACGGGGTTGTCCAGGATGCTCACCCGCGGCGCGGCGGCGGTGCCGCGACCGCGGGGACCGCTGCCGAGCATCAATCCCGGCGCAAACTCCTTCAGCACCTGGGCCGATGCCTCGGGGGACAGGACGATGAATTCACCGTCGACAGCCGCGATCTCCGGGGCGGCGGCCAGGGCGCCCAGGAGGTTGGCACCGCGCGCCACCAGGCGCTGCGGATCGATGTCGCGAAAATGGGTCCGGCTCTCCGTGATCTCCAGCACATGGTCATGGAGCATGAAGGAGGCCAGGACCTGGAAATGCGTCTTGCGGTACTTGGCGAAAAAGCCGCGCGTATTGGCCAGGTAGATTTTCTTCAGCGCCCGGGTGAACAGGAAGCGCTTCAGCTTCAGGCCCGGGAAGGTCAGCAGCGCCTCACGGACCTTTTCCCGCAGGTCGGCCGCCTGCCCCTCGTCCCAGAGCTCGATCCCCGTGTCGTAGACGTTCACCTTGACTTTGCCGACCGCCTTGGGCAGCAAATGGGCGAAATTCTTTTTCCGGTCGAGCGCCGATCCGGAAGCGAGTTCGGCGAAACAGAGCCTGAACTGGCGGGGATCGGGCGCGGAGATATACGAGCCCAGCGGGTCGCCCGTGTCGCGGAAGGCCCGTATGCGGACGCTGTCGCCGCGCACCTCGTGGAGCGAGAGCGGCCCGTCGGCGCCGTCGCTTTCCTGGCGCCGGACCTTCTCGGCGAAAGCCTCGACAGTGGAGAAACCGGCCTCGCTGCCCGCCCGCAGCACCGCCTCAAGCATCGTCCCCTCCGCTGACCCACAGCCGGTCGATGCGGATGGTCGGCTGCCCGACCCGCACCGGCAGGATCTGGCCGTTCTTCTGGCAGTAGCTGACCCCGCGGTCATACTTGAAATCGTCACCGACCAGGCGGACGTCGCGCAGGATCTCCCGCGCTTCGCCGCTGACGGCCAGGCCGCCGATCGGCGCCGTCAGGCGCCCCTTCTCGATCAGATACGCCTGGCGGATGCGGAAGAAGAAGCGGCCCGAGCGAAAATCGAGGCCGCCGTCGCCGAATTCGCGGGCATAGATCCCGTGCGGGACGGAGGCGACGATCTCGGCGGCGGCAACGTTCCCGGGCTGGACATAGGTGGCGAACATGCGCGGCTGGGGGATGCGGCTGAAATCCTCCAGGCGGGCGTGCCCCCGGTCCCTGAGCCGCAGCAGCCTCTGGTAGGCATAGTCGCTGATGAAACGGCGCAGGACCCCCTTTTCGACCAGGAGCGGCGACGGGGAAGCTTCGCCCTCGTCGTCGACAGCGGCGTCCCTGAAGAACGGGTCGCGCACATCTCGGCAGTGGATGGTGATGGCAGCAGAGACGATCGGCCGGCCGAGGTCGTCCGGGGAGAACGGCGAGAGCCCCTGGTAAACGTAGTCGGCCTCGAGCGAGTGGCCCAGTATCTCGTGGAACAGGATGCCCCCTTCCCCGGCCTGGAGAACGACCGGGACCTGGCCGTTGATGGCGACGCGGCGGAGGTTCCTGCGGTTCTCGATCGCCTCGTCGACGCGCCGCGCCAGGCCGTCGAGATTGAACTTCAGCCCCTCGCAGCTCCCCTCGCCGACTTCGAGACTGGCCCCCTGGCCGCGCACGCGGAAGCGGGCGGTGACGCTGTAGTGGCGGAACGCGTTGCGGACCTCGCGGCGCTGGGTGTTGCGGATCAGGCGCTGAGTGCTGCCCGCCCGGAACAGCAGCGTCCACTCCTGCAGGTCGAGGCGCTGCAGGAAATCGGTCAGGAAGGCGTTGGCTTCGAGGATCTCGCCGGCGTCATCGGGCAGCCGATCGCGGGCGGGCAGGAAGCTGCCCAAGCCCTTCCACGCCAGGGCCTTGGCCGCCTCATCCCGGGAAGCGGTCTCCAGGGCATGGCTTTTCCAGCTGCCGTCGAAGGAGCGCGACAGGATGCCCGACTTTTTTTTCAAGGAGAACACGCGGCCGCCGCGGCTGTCCAGGGAGAAGTGCATCGCCTGGCTCTCCTCGTACAATTGTGTCCTGAATTTCTCCATAGGCCATTATTTTATAAGAATATCGGGCGGAAAGCAAAAAATCGCTGGCGCGTTCCCTTGGGGGGCCGGCCCGCATATGGTATACTGTCATTTGCAAATACGGAACATGATGGAGGCGCCAGTGGAGAATCCGGCTGCTGAGGGAAGAAAAGAGATCAGGCCGATCG
>JAQUQF010000211.1 GCA_028749105.1 Acidobacteriota bacterium
CTCTCTCCTTAAATGGATTGCTTGACCAAAGTAACACAATTCGTTACTTTAATCGAGTGAAAAAATAGGGCTTCGAACCACGGCCAGGAGAGCAGTTTGAATAGTTTTATCCCCTATCGGTAATATTGTAGCCAAACGAGGTACGAATCCGGTAAATTATTCCCTCTCGGTAATATTGCCCTTGACTCCTCCTGCCTGAACGGCTATTATTCCCGAAAGGGAATCAAGGAGGGTCCATTGAAAAACAAGGTGGCGACAGCGGCGGAGATCGGCATGGTCGTGAGACAAAAGCGCAAGGCAGACGGCTTGACCCTGGCCGATGCCGCAGCCCTGTGCGGGGTGGGGTACCGGTTCCTATCCGATCTGGAAAACGGCAAAGAGACCGTACAGGTGGGAAAGGTCCTCAAGGTCCTGACGGCCCTGGGGCTGGACATGACCATCACGGCAAGGAAGTGGCCGAATGAATAGCCCTGCCGACAAAGACCTCCCGGGCCTCGACGTCTATCTCCAGGGGGAGAAGATCGGCCGGCTTTGGCTCGATGCACAGCGCCGCTTCGTCTTCCAATACGATGCGGTCTGGATCGACCGGCCCGGTGCGGTCCCGTTATCGCTGCGCCTGCCTCTCAAGGCGGAGCCCTATCCCGACGATCTGGCTCGGCCCTTCTTTTCCAACCTCCTGCCGGAACAGGAGATCAAACGGGTCATCGCGCAGCGTCTGCGGATCTCTGAAGGGAACGACTTTGCCATGCTCAACCGCATCGGTGGGGAATGCGCCGGGGCCGTGTCCGTGCTGCCCGCCGGAGAGACGCCTGCGGCGAAACCCGGCTATCGACCGCTCACCGAGGAGGCGTTGCACGAGATCGTCAGCGACCTGCCCCGCAGACCGCTCCTGGCCGGGGAGGAAGGCATGCGGCTTTCCCTGGCCGGGGCGCAACACAAGCTCCCCATTTACATGGAAGCGGACCGGGTCTTCATCGCCTCGGGAAATGCGCCGAGCGGCCACATCCTGAAGCCTCCGATCAGGGACCTGGAAGACTCGGTGGGAAACGAGGCCTTCTGCATGCAGCTCGCGCACAGACTGAGGCTGCCGGTGCCGGCGGTGACGATCCGCCAGGGCCTGGATCGACTCTTCATCATCTCCCGCTATGACCGCACCCGGAATCAGGAGGGCAGTCTGGTGCGCCTCCATCAGGAGGACTTCTGCCAGGCCCTGGGGTTCCTGCCCGACCAGAAATACGAAAGCGAGGGCGGCCCCACGTTGCCGCAGTGTTTTGCCCTCCTGCAGGAGCGAAGCGTCCGGCCCGCAGCCGACCGCATGGCCCTGCTGCGCTGGACGATCTTCAATGGCCTGATCGGCAATGCCGACGCCCATGCCAAGAACCTGGCCATGCTCTTCACGGACCGGGGGCCGCAGCTTGCCCCCTTCTACGATCTCCTCTGCACCCAGGTCTATCCGGATCTGGCGGAGAAGCAGGCCATGCGGATCGGAGGGGAGAACCGGCCCGCTTGGCTGAAGCAGCGGCACTGGGAGCGGCTCGCCGAAGCCATCGCGATCAAGCCCAGGCTGGTCTTGAAGACTTTGCAGGACATGGCCGCAGCGGTTGGGCCTGCGTCGCAACAGCTGGCCGACGATTTCCAGAAGACCTATGGCAATAGCCCGATCATCGACAGGATCCTTGCAGTCATCGCGCAAAGGGCAAAGGCGGTCTGATTAGCCACCGATTGCTGCCGAAAGTGGTGCGGGCAGGAACGGGTATCCAGACTGTACTTTCACTTTTGGATGCTTCCCAGCAGCTCATCGGCGATGCCCGGATTCTGCAGCCGCATGATACTCTCTTCCGAACGCCCGAAACTCAAGAGATGAATGCTCCCGTACCAGACAATGTTTTGATCAACCACGGCAAATTTCTGGTGGATGCTGGATTTGAACACCACCGGAATCCCGGCGGTACGCAGCAGAGATAATGCGTCCTCCCATGCTGGGCGGTCCTTTTCACGAAAATCGGTCGAAGGCCTCGTGACGACCACCACGTTGACCTTCCGATCTTGCGCTGCCGCAAAAAAGGGCATCATCTGCGATACACGCCTTTTCGTGACAAAAGGGCTGACGATAAGAATCTCCCTTACAGCGTTCAGCAGATCGTTCTGGTACACCGGCAGAAAGGTCATGTTGTCGAAGATGATGTCCATGGAACCATCGGGAACGGCCTCTGCCCTCGTCTTGTAACCGATCAAGGCGTACCCGCTCAGGCGTTTATGGTACATCTTCTCCAGCATGGGCACATGGATGTCGATATAGTCGAAGATCCGGACCTCTCGCTTGTTTTCGCAGAGACGGTGAAGTCTGCCCGCATATTGCTGGAGTGTTCCCTTCCAGGAGATGGGCATGGCCAGAAAAAGCGTATCCAGGCGGGGCTCATCGAACCCTTCGCCGATATATCTACCAGTGGCGATCAGCGTCAGCGGCCTGTCGGCCGGCGCTGCGGCCACCTTTGCCAAGGCCTCACGCGTCTCCTTGGCGCCCTTGCTCCCAGTCAGGACAATCAAATCGGGAATCTCCCCCCTCAGCCTCTCCGCCAACAAGGCGACATGGGCCGTTCTTTCCGTGAGCACCAAGGCATTGCCACCATCGAGATGGCACCGGGCCACATCATCGACAATCCGCTGATTTCGCGTTTCGTTCATGCTTATTGCGGCATAGAGTCGCTGGATCGACGGTTCTCTGCCCTCTTCGTCCACCGGGGCTCGAAAGTTTGTTATTCTGGGAATCACATAATGATCGAAGGGCCTCGCTTCTGCCTGTTTGCGGGCGTCCACCCGGTACCGGATAGGCCCGCAATGCATGAAGATGATCGGATGATGGCCATCCTGCCGTGTTGGCGTGGCTGTCAAGCCGTAGACATATTTCGCGTGGACCGCTTTGAGGATCTGTTCAAAGCTGAACGCCGGGACATGATGACACTCGTCCACGATCACCATGCCGTAATGCCTGTCCCATTCCTTGACCGCATCATCGTTTTTCAAAGACTGCATGATCGCGATGTCGATAATGCCACTCGGGCGGTCTTTGCCGGCCCCGATTTGTCCGATCAGGCTTTGCCTTCTCTTCCGTCCCCGTTTCTTCTCGACCAGCGGCAAGGTTTCGTCGATCTCCAAGAATTCGCCCAGTTTTGTGGTCCACTGGGCAAGCAGTTGCCGTCTGTGGGTCAAGATCAGCGTGCTGACTTTTCGTTCGGCAATCAGTTTTGCGGCAATGACCGTTTTACCGAAGGCCGTGGTGGCGGAAAGAACGCCGGTGCTCTGTTTCAGCATCTCTTCCGCAGCCGGGAGCTGTTCCTCCCTCAGATCCCCTTTGAAGGAGACATGAATCTGCCGTCCCGGACAAGTCAGGTCCGACCATGTCGCCTTGACGCCTGCTTCGTCAAGGAGCCCTGCGACATCTGCCTCACATCCCCTGGGCAGGCACAGGTATTCCGGGGTCTCATCGGCACAGGAAATGATCCGCGGCTTGTCATAGGTCGGCAGCCGCAGGGCCTGAGCCTTGTAGAAGGCCGGATTCTTAAAGGCAGCCAGCCTTTTGATGGCATTCAATCCCCTTTGGGAGATCCCCCGCTTCTCGATGTAGAGCATATTCGCTTTAATCAGTCGCGCCTCTCCGGGAAAATCGTCACCGAACCAGCGAAGCCGTTGCGCCTCCCAGGGCTTTTCGGCTTCTTCGTCCACTTTGCGGAGCGCTCCCAGTTCGCTGCCTGGGCTCAGCCGGGAGATCAGGCCGGCCATTTTCTCTTCGGACAATCGCCTGATGCCGGCCATGAACTTCCACTGGTCCTCATAGGGTCTAAAATCCTCATCCACAAAGACACTATGACCCTGGTCTCTTGCTGTCTTCTGGAGAGGAAGGGCGATCAGGTTTCCGAAGCCACCCTTCGGGAGGGTATCCTGATTGGGGAAAAAGCGGTCGTAAGATTTGAATGTCAGTTCATGCCTTCCGCTCATGGCGCAGGTCAAGAGGGCGGAGCCGAATTTCCGGGCCAGGCCCGCA
>JAQUQF010000212.1 GCA_028749105.1 Acidobacteriota bacterium
AATCGGCGCGCAACAAGATGTTCTACCTGCTGGTCTTTTTCGGCATCCTCTTCGCCCTGAGCTCCAAGCTGATCAGCTTCCTCACCATCGGTGACGCCATGAAGGTGCTCAAGGACACGGGGCTCGGGGCCATCAATTTCTTTTGCGTGCTGATCGCCATCTTCACCGGCATCAACCTGGTCTACAAGGAGATCGAGAAGAAGACAGTGTTCAACATCCTGAGCAAGCCCGTCTCCCGCGACGAATTCATCATCGGCAAGTTTTTCGGCCTGTCCCTCACCATGCTGACGGCGCTGGGGGCCATGGCATTCATTTTCTTCATTTTCGTCGCCCTCAGCGGCGGGGGCTTCGAATGGGGCATCCTCCTCTATTTCTTCATGCTCGCCCTCGAGCTGCTGGTCATCGTGGCCATCTCGCTGCTGTTCTCCTCCTTCACCACCCCCATCCTCTCCTTCATCTTCACCGTCTCGCTCTACCTGATCGGCCACGTCATGTGGACCTTCAACGAGTTCAAGCTGCTGCTGAAAGCCCCGGCCTGGAAAGCCTTCACCCAGGTCCTCTATTACCTGCTGCCCAACCTGGACAAGTTCAACATCAAGAACGAGGTGGTTTTGGGCACGCCGCTCCATCCCTGGACCGTGCTGTACTCCGTCCTCTACGCCCTGGCCTACATGGCGGCGCTGCTGCTCCTCACCATCCTGATCTTCCGCAAAAGGGAATTCCAGTAATGCACGCACGCCTGCTCGGGCTCCTGGTGCTGGCCGCCCTGCTGCTGGCCTCGGGGATGCAGGAACGCTACGACTCGACCGTCAACTACTTCGGCGAGCGCAATGCCTTCGTTTCCCTGCCCTCGGGCAAGACGCTGAAGGCCCTCTCTTTCGGCTACCACAACCTGGCCGCCGACCTGTTATTCATCTGGTCCATCCAGTTCTACTCCAGCTACAACCTGACCAACCGCTTCGATTTTCTGGAGCGTGTCTACGATGCCATCACCGACATCTCGCCGCAATACAAGGATCCCTACATCATCGGCGCCCTGATCATGGCCCACGAGGCCAAGGACGTGCCGATGGCGCTGCGCCTGCTCGACAAGGGCTCGCGCCGCAACCCCAGGGAATGGATATTCGACCATGAGGCCGGCTATTACTGCTACAAGTATCTGAAGGACTATGCCAAGGCCGAAGAATACTACGGGCGCGCGGCCGCCAATCCCGATGCCCCCGTCTTCATCAGGCGCATGAAGGCCCACCTGGTCTATCTGCGCGACGACCCCAGGGTCGCCTACCAGATGTGGCTCGACATCTACCGCAACGCCGAGGATATCCTGACGCGTGACTCGGCCCGCAACCATCTCTATCAGATCAAGGCCGAGATCGACCTGCCGCAGCTGCAGGCGAAGGTGATGGCGTTCCGGGTAAAATTCAGGCGCCTGCCAGCCAGCCTGGCTGAAATTGCGGCTGCCGGGCTGGTCAGGGAAATTCCCAGGGATTTCAGCGGCAACGAGTACATCTACGATGCCCAAAGCGGCAAGGTGACGGCGCAGAGGATATTCCGATGGAAGAAACGCTGACCTCCGCCCTCGCCATCGTCCTGGGTCTCATCGTCGGCAGCTTCCTCAACGTGGTCATCCACCGCCTGCCGCTGAAGCAGGACATCGTCTTCCGTCCCTCGCACTGCCCGCGCTGCCAGGCGGCCATTCCCTTCTATCTCAATGTCCCGCTCCTGAGCTACATCGTCCTGCTCGGCCGCTGCCGTTCCTGCCGCGCCCCCATTTCACCCCGCTATCCCCTGGTCGAAGCCTTGACCGCCTTCAGCTTCTGGCTGGCAACCAATGCCTATGGTTTCTCGCTGCACGCCGGTGCCACCGCTGTTTTCCTCAGCCTCCTGATTGCGCTGACCTTCATCGACCTGAAGCACATGATCCTTCCCGACGAGCTCACCCTTGGCGGCTCCGCCGTGTTCTTCATCTATTCGTTCTTCCATCCCGAGGTCGGGCCGCTGGAAGCCGTCCTCAGCGGCGGTGGCGCGGCGCTCTTCTTCGCGGCGCTGTTCTACGCCTACCTCAAGCTGCGCAAGGCAGAGGGGCTCGGCTTCGGCGACGTCAAAATGGCCCTCCTCCTTGGCCTATTTCTGGGTGCGCGTCGCCTGACGGCGGCGATATTCCTGGCGTCGGTCTCCGGGCTGCTGGTGGGGCTCTACTTCATCGCTTTCAAGAAAAAGGACCTCAAGCTGGCCCTGCCTTTCGGACCGTTCCTTGCCCTGGGTGGTTACATAGCGCTTTTCTGGGGCGACACCCTCCTGGCCTGGATCGGCACGCTATGGGGCCGGCCATGAGAAAAAGCTCGCTGGCGCTTGGCCTCGTCGCCATGGTGCTGGCGCTGTTCATCTTCGAAAACATGCGCGCGCTAGTCGCCACCCTGGTAAAGAACGAGACGACTGCCCTTGTCACCCAGGGCGATCTGCGTGCCGAGCTTCATCTCCTCAAGCTCCGCCAGGGGCTGACTGGCGACGAGGCTGCCAAATTTTTCGACCGCATCGAGTCGCTGCCCGCCCCCGAAACAGGGCAGACAGTGGTCCGGGCCGGCAAGGAGCTGCGGCTCGAGATCCGCAAGCCGCTCAACGGCCATGCCGGGCTTCTTTTTCACAAGACGATCGCTTCCCGCCAGCTCGACACCCTGCGCGGATTGAAGAAAGTTCTGTCGGGCCTGATCATCGTTCTGGGGCTCCTGATCGTCATGGGCGGCATCTATTTCATGGTGCGTATGATCAAGAAGCGGCCGGCCGAGAAGAAACTGGACGCCGGCGCCCCTTTCCAGGACTACCTGATCGAGATGAAGAACGCCCAGGTGGAGCTGCAGTCGATCGTCGCCGCCCAGCGCCGCGCATCCTCCGAGCAGGAAGAGCTGAACAAGAGCATCATCAACACCGTCCATCTGGGAGTGATCTATCTCTCCGCAGCGGGCAAGGTCGAGATATTCAACCCGGCGGCGCAGGATCTGTTCGGCCGCAGCTTCGCCGCCGCCAAGAACGCCGCCCTGGCCGACGTCCTTCCCGGCCATCCCGCGTTGGTCCGTTTCATCCTTTCGGCAAAAGAGAAAAATTCCGCCGAGATCGAGAGCGGGAGCTGCGTTTTCTATGTCGACGTCGTCCCCGTCGGAGCGGGACGGGACGGTCTCCCGGTCCAGTCGGACCGGGACGTCGGGGCCCAAGTGGCCCCTCCAGCCGTCGACGGGGAACGTCAGGGCAGGCTGGCCCTGGTCCGCGACGTCAGTGAAGAGAGGCAGAAGGAGAGGATCCGTCGCCAGAACGACAACCTGATGATGCTCGGCGAGATGGCCGCCTCCCTGGCCCACGAGATCCGCAACTCCCTGGGAGTCGTGCTCGGCTACAGCAAAGCCCTGGGCGGCGAGCCGGAGAAGACGCGCAAGGTGGTCCGCGAGATCGAGTTCATGAGCGAAATGATGGAGAGCTTCCTGCGCTTCGCCAGGCCGGTGGAAAAGGTCAATCGCGACATGGTCCAACTGGGGGAGGTCATCGCCTCGGCAGCCGCCGCCCAGGAGGTCGCCGTCGAGCTGCCCGCCGGCCCCATGGAGCTGAAGAGCGACCGGTTGCTGCTCAATGTCATCTTCACCAACCTGGCCCTCAACGCCAGGCAGGCGGGCGCCACGCGGCTGCGCGTGGAGTTCAGCCCCGGCGACACGCCGACCCTCACGGTCTCCGATAATGGCCAGGGCGTCGCCGCCGCCGCCGCCGAGAAGATATGGCTGCCCTTCTTCAGCACCCGGGACATGGGGACAGGGATGGGGCTGGCCACGGTCAAGAAGCTGGTCAGCGCGTTGAACGGCGACATTCAGCTTTTAAATCCGGGGGAACCAGGAGCGAAGTTCAGGATCATATTTTACAATTAGTGAGCTCGGTAGACCATGTACGGTTGACGGTAGACGGTAAGAAATAAAAGCGCCAAGCTCCAAGCACCAAATTCCAAATAAATTCCAAGTTCCAAATTCCAATGTCCGCAACTCCCCTCGTTTCGGTCATT
>JAQUQF010000213.1 GCA_028749105.1 Acidobacteriota bacterium
AGATCACCCGCTCGCTGGTGAAGATCCTGCAGCGCGCCGGCGCCGATTTCGCCATTCTGGGCAACGAGGAAAAATGCTGCGGCGACCCGGCGCGGCGCAGCGGCATGGAATACCTGTTCCAGATCCAGGCCCGGCAGAACATCGAGACGCTCAACCGCTACAAATTCCGCCGCATCGTGACTGCCTGTCCGCACGGCTACCATGTCTTGAAGAACGAATACGCCAAAATGGGCGGCCATTACCGGGTTCTGCACCACAGCGAGCTTCTGCACGAGCTCCTGGCCCAGGACAAGATCCGCATCGCGGGCGTGGATGCCGCAAAAATCACCTACCACGATCCCTGTTATCTCGGCCGCTACAATCATATCTATGAGCAGCCGCGGAGGCTTCTGGAAAACCTGCACCGGCGGCGGCCGCTGGAAATGGCGGCCAGCAAACAAACCAGCTTCTGCTGCGGCGCCGGCGGCGGCGGCATGTGGAAGGAGGAAAAAAGCGGCAAGCGCATCAGCCACTGCCGGATGGAGCAGGCGGAAAAAGCGGGCGCCGACACGATCATCACCGCCTGCCCCTTCTGTTCCATCATGTTCCATGACGCCATCGCCGAGACCGGGCGTGAAAAAATGAAAACCCTCGATCTGGCCCAGGCAATCGAGGAGAAGCTCATATAGGCGCAGGCGCCATGCCGAAAAAAAGAGGTTCCCTGGCCATTGATCTTTCCATACTGGCCGGGTTTGCCACTTTTTTCATTTTCGGCGCCGGCGGCGGCTTATGGCTGCTGCCTTTTTCCCTTTTTCTGTTCGCCCTCCTGACGCGACCAGCGAAAATCCCGACCCCCTTCTGCCGGGGCTGTTTCTTCCCCTTTGCTTCCGGCCTGCTGATCTGGCCCATGCGCCTGTTTTATTGGGACCGCAGCGATTTCAGCGCCCGAGTGCAGAATCTGCTGCTGCTGGCTGCACTTTTCACCCTGTACGCACTGGCGCGAAAGGGCCGCTGGCTCAGGAAATTCCTGCTGCGCTTCAATGCCCTGGGCCTGAAAAAAAGGCTGCTGGCCATCTTTCTTACGGCCGAACTGCTCTTCATTTTGGCCGCGGCGCTGCTCACCTGGAAGGGAGTGGCCCTCGCCGGCGACGAGCCCCATTACCTGGCCATCAGCCAATCCCTGGCCCGCGATGGCGACCTCAATGTCTTCAACCAGTATTTCCGCGATGGTTTCAAGGAATTCCTCCAGGTGGAAAAACTCGCCGCCCACGGCACCTGGGGCAAGGGCTATAAAAAGATCTATTCCTACCACCTGCCGGGGCTCTCCCTCACCCTGGCCCCGTTCTTTTTTTTCAAGCTCTCCCTGCCCCTGCTCTATTTCCTGCTGCGCGCTTTCCTGGGACTGTTCGGCGCCCTGCTGGCGGTGCTGGTCTACCTTTTCTGCCTCCGGCTCTGGCGCTCGCGCAGCCTGGCCTTCTATGCCACCCTAGTATTCACGCTGACCGCCCCGGTTTTCTTTTTCTCCATTCATGTGTATCCCGAGGTCCAGGCCATGCTGCTGGTCCTGAGCGCCCTCTACCTGCTGCTTTTTAAAACGGAAGCAAAAAGCAGCCACGCCCTGTGGGCCGGCCTGCTGCTGGGCAGCACCATCTTCTGGGGGGTCAAGTACGCCATTTTCATCTATCCCTTCACCCTGGGGTTCTGCGCCTATTGGCTGTGGCGCAGGCAATACCGGAAAGCCCTGCTGCTGGCCGTTTTCCCGCTGCTTTTTCAGGCGTTGTTCTTCCTTTACCTGCACGGAGCCTACGGCACATTTTCCCCCAACGCCGTGTATTACGGCATGCTCAGCCCCGAGCAATCCAGGGCGTTCTATGAGACCATCCTGAACAAAATCACGCTGAACATGCGCTGGGAGACCCTGCTCGACTATTTCTTCGACCAGCGCGACGGCCTGCTGCTTTACAACCCCTTCTATTTTTTTGCCTTCCCCGGGCTGCTGCTGGCACTGAAAAAAATCAAGCGCTACCGCCTGCATCTGCTCGTCGCCCTGCCGGCCATGATGTTCATCCTCAACCACGCCTTCTCCACCATCCGTTCCGGCTATTGTCCGCAGGGGCGCTACCTGGCCCCGGCCGCCTGGATGCTGATGCTCTTCGCCTTGATCTATTACCGGGAGAGCCGCAACCGGCCGTTCAGGCAGGCGTTCCTCGTGTTGCCCTGCTATCCGCTTTTCGTCACAGGCTACCAGGCCCTGGCGCCGTTCACGCTCTATCAGCCCACCACCCACGACACCGTGCAGCGGGCCGGGCTGCTGTTCCTGAACTGGAGCAACAGCCGCATCGACCTGCCGGCCCTGCTCCCCTCCTTCATCAAGGTCGACAACCACGGCTACCTTCCCAACGCCGTGTTCCTGGGAATTTTCCTGCTGCTGGTCGTTCTCGCCCTTTTCGGCATGCGCTCCAGAAACCGGCGCCCGGCCGGCGCCATATCCGCCGGCCTCATTTTTCTGGGCGTCTTTTCATTGTCCAGCCTGTTCCCCAGGCTCGATCCGGCAAATCCACTGCAACTGCCCGGCCCCCGCAACCTCCCCTGCCGGATCTATTTCGACCCGGCGGCTGCAGCGGGAAGTGAAAACATGAATTGGTCCTTTTCCAGCCACCGCTGCCGACTGCGCATCGAATCCCTGATCCCGCTCAAGTCCATCGAGATCGGCGTCCGCAACCGCTCCACCGGGCAGGCGCTGGAGATGACCGTCATGCTGTTCGATGCCGAGGCAGGGCGCCTGCGCCTGGGACCGGGGGGCGGCGACCAGGTCCGCTTGCACCAGCCCCGCTTCAAGAAAGCCAATCATCGCTATGGCTATCAGCTTGACCTGCGCATCCAGAATGAACTGACGGCCGCCGTCCCGATCTGGCTCTTGGGGCTGAAGCTGCGCTGAGCGCTTCAGTCGACGGTGATGGACTTGGAGACGTTCTTCGGCACGTCGGGGTGGACGCCGTGGTTTTCGATGCGGGCGCGGTTGAGGTATTTCATCTTGGCCACCGACATCTTCAGGGCCAGCAGCTGCAGCACAACCGCCGCCTGGAAAACGAACATGTTGGTGTCGCCGCTCGAAGGGACCTTGATATACTTGCAGAAATAATCCTCCAGGCCGGCCGGCTTCCCTTCCAGGGCTTTGGCTAATTCCGCGTTCTCCTCGGCGATCAGCACCACGTCGGCGCCGCGGATCTTGTGGGTATGGATCTGCGAGATGGTGATGCGGATATCGCGCTCGTCCGGCGGGCAGACGAAGATCAGCGGGTAGTTGGAGAAATACTTCTCGGCATTCACCTTCTCCCGGAAGCGCCGGTACAGCCCGGGCTCGCTCCCGCCCGGCTCCGGGGCGCCCAGGGTCCCGGCGCCGAAGTCGCCGAACTTGAAGTCGCGCACGCTGTTTAAAAAACGGCCGACGATCTCGTCGCCCCCGGCGGCGGCGCACGCTCCGCCGGCAAGCAGGTCGCGGCAGAAATCGGCCATGTCGACCATGAGGTTCTCCATGTCCATGAAGGAGTAGAGGGTGTTCTTGCCCAGGATGGTGTTCGGGCCGTGCTTGAACTCGGCGGCGTCGTAGCCCTCGGCATGGTTCAGCACCACTTCGCGGATCTTCAGCGCCCCCTCGCGGGCCAGTCCGATCAGCGAGGTCCCCAGGACATGGATCGAGGGCTTGAGGAAGAATTTGAGCATGACCTCGGTGACGTCCTCCACGCATGTCGTGAGCGCATGGCCGACCAGGCGCCTGACCTTCTCCAGGTTCTGGCGCGGCAGCGGTCCATCCTGGCGCACGCTGCAGGCGAGCAGGTAGAACAGGGCCAGCTGGGCGCTGAAGGACTTGGTCGCCGCCACGGCGATCTCCGGGCCGCACAGCAGCGGCAGGAAAAAATCGGCCTTCTCCTGGGGGATGGTGGAGTTCTCGTTGTTGACCACGGCAATGACGCGGACCGCTTCCTGGAAATCCTCCCGCGCCTGGTTCAGGATGTCGATCAGGTCCTTGGTTTCGCCCGATTGGGTG
>JAQUQF010000214.1 GCA_028749105.1 Acidobacteriota bacterium
CCCAACCAGGTTCGGGCGAAATCCAGAAGGGGGTTGTTCTTGATCAAGGGCAGATTCGGCCTGCCTCCCAGTATGCGCAGGTTGATGGAATAAAAGCCCGTCATGGTGATGATGCCCGCCAGAATGGGCGGGACCTTGAGCCTATGATGGATGAATGATGTGACAAGACCGGCCAGGGCGCCTGCGGCGAATCCACCTACCAAGGCAAGCACCGGGGCGGCGGCCGCGAGGCCAAGCGGGGCGGCAACTGCGCCTCCCGGAGCACTCGCGGCGCCTAAAAGCCCGCCTGCCCCGGCCCCCGAAGCCAAGGCCTTCCCCAGCCCCGCCACAATAGCGCCCGCGGCCGCCGCCCCGGCTGGGAATGAGCCCTCCACGGTCAAATCGGGGAAGTCGAGAATCCTGAAGCTGATAAAAAGCCCGAGGGCCATGATCCCGTAGACCAGGCCCTCGACAAGTATTCCTTCGATCATCTTACTTTTTTGTCACAGTCCCGCCGGATACTAAGATCGTAGCCTGCTCCACCAGGGCAGTATCCAGGCTGAGCCCAAGCTTCTCCGCGACATCGAGATTGAGCACTAGCTCCAGGGATTCTGGATCGGTGGGCAGGAAGCTGGGAATATCCTTGGTCTTTTCGCCGTTCAGAAGCCTTACGACGATCTTGCCCGTTTCTCTTCCCATCTGGTAGTAGTCATAGCCCAGGGCGACCAGAACGGGGATTGTCTCGGCCGAAGCCGGATCGGCGGACATGAGGGGAATCTTCTTGTCCAGACAGACTTCGGAAACAGCGTTCAACGCCGAAAATACCGTGTTGTCGTTGCCCAAGTACAGCCCGTCGATCCGGTCCGCTATCGAAAGAAGGGCCGACTTGACCTCGGAGGAATTGGTTATCGTAGCCTCCACATATTCAATGCCCTTTTCGGCGCAGTATTCCTTGACTACCGCCGCCAGGGCCAGCGAATTAGCCTCTCCTGACGAATAGACATGCCCGAGGCGTTGTACCGGCGCCATGGACAGCAGCATATCGAGCTGTACCCGCACCGGCGTCATGTCCGAGGTTCCCGTCACGTTCGCGCCCCCCCTGTCCATGCTCTCAACAAGGCCGGCCGACACCGGATCGGTAACCACGGAATACACCACCGGCCTGTCCTTTATCTGATTGACCAGGGCCTGGGCCGTTGGCGTCGCTATTCCCACCGCCACCGCCACCTTGGCCTGCTTAAAGCGCTGGGCTATCTGGCCGGCGGTTGCCATGTCGGCGTTGGAATTCTGCCTATCCAGTTCGATTTCCGGTTTGGACTCGGAAATTTCATCGATTATTCCTTGCTCCACCGCATCGAGGGCGGGATGAGCCACGAATTTGGCTATACCCACGGTTTTTTTCGTGTTTCCGCAGGAGACGGCGAAAAAGGCCGCGCCTACCGCCACGATCATGAAGACTTTGCTTCTCGACATTGGGAACCTCTGTTTCCGCCTTGGTTGCTGAAAGGCAGGATGATATTGTTACTATCAATAGTAACAAACACACTATAACTTCGCCCTGGCGTATTGGTCAATAGTAACAAATGGGTTTTTAGAGAATTTTCGCGGCTATTACGACAATATCCTCTTTGGGGACGTCGGCATGGGGCGGTCTGCGACCGGTCGGCACCGCGGCCATGGCGTCCACCACATCCATACCCTTAGTAACCTGGGCGAACACGCAATACCCCGCCCCGGGACCCGGGCCACGGTAATCCAGGCTTGTATTATCCGAAAAATTGATGAAAAACTGGCTGGTCGCGCTGTCCGGATGGGGGGTCCTGGCCATCGAAAGGGTTCCCCGGGCATTGGACGGACCCTTGGCCGCCTCGTTGACTATAGGATCCTTTGTCCTCTTCTGCTCCATTCCCGGCACGAACCCGCCGCCCTGGGCCACAAAGCCCGGAATGACCCTATGAAAAATGGTGCCGTCGTAGAAGCCTGCGCGGACATAGTCCAGAAAATTCGCCGCCGTGACCGGCGTCCTGTCGTCGAAAACCTCCAGCTCGATCTCGCCCAGGCTGGTGATCAGTTTAACTTTGGAATTGGCCATCTCTCCTCCCTTGGCGGGCAAGTATAACATCCTCCCGCTGCTTAGTCCCGGGGTGCCGCCATGAAGGCGGTTGCTTCGCCAAATCCGCGGCCCGGTCAGGGGTTGAAATCCCGGGTTGCGCATCGGCGGTCAAAAGGCTAGAGTTACTATGCGGCTTCGCATGGAGGAATTGCAATGTCATTTGAAAGGAAAACCATAGGATTCATAGGTCTCGGTGTCATGGGCAAGTCCATGGCCGGGCATCTGCTATCGGCGGGGCACAGGCTCATCGTCTACACCCGCTCCCCTGACAAGGCCAAGCCGCTGCTGGATCGCGGAGCGGAATGGGCGGAAAGCCCCGCAATCCTGGCCCCCCGCTGCGATGTCATCATCACCATGGTGGGGCTTCCCTCCGATGTGGAGGAAGTTTACTTGGGCGACAGGGGGCTTCTGGCGCACTCCCGCGCAGGGACCCTCCTTGTCGATATGACAACCTCCAGCCCCGATCTGGCGGTACGCATCCATGCCGCCGCATCGGCCAAAGGCTTAAAAGCCCTGGACGCCCCTGTCTCCGGCGGCGACACGGGGGCTCGAAACGCCAGTCTCACCATCATGGTGGGCGGGGACGAGGATGCCTATGCCGAAGCCGAAGCCCTTTTTGCGATAATGGGCAAGACCATCGTCCGCCAGGGCGGCGCAGGAGCCGGCCAGCATACCAAGGCGGCCAACCAGATCTGCGTAGCCGCCAATCTCATCGGCGTGGTGGAAGCCCTCGACTACGCCTCGGCCTCGGGGCTGGATCCCAAACAGGTCCTGCTCTCCATCGGCGGAGGCTCGGCGGCCAGCTGGCAGCTCTCGAGCAATGCCCCGCGCATGCTGGACGGGGATTTCAACCCCGGCTTCTACGCCAAACACTTTCTCAAGGATCTGAGGATCGCCCTCGATTCCTCGAAAACCCTGGGACTCAGTCTCCCCTTGGTGGTTTTGGCGGAAAATCTCTTCGCCAAGGTACTGGCCCAAGGCTGGGGAGAGCGGGGAACCCAGGTTCTCTACGAACTCTACAGGCGCGGTCTTGTCTGATCCACAAAGGCCAGGGGCTTTGCGGGGCCCGGCGCCGGAAGCGCTCTGCCGGAACGGCGCCCTCGTCCTGGGTTCCTGGGAAGGAATACCCGGCAAGGCCAATCTCATCGACGTCCATAGGCCCTACCACTATCCGCTCCCGCGTTTTCTCCGCACCACGAGGATAAAAGAGTGGCAGGCAGTCCAGGCGGGGGATCCGGATACCTTCATTTTCGCGGTGCTCTACGATGCCAAGTATTTGAGCATGGCCTCGGTGGATATCTGGGATAGGGCGGGCAAGCGGAAGGCGGGCTTCCGCCAAACCTTCCCGGGACGCCGGTTCTTCTTTCCGGCTTCGCTCGAAAAATCGGAGATCGGCATCAAGACGGGACATAGGGAGCTTTCCATCTCCGTCGATATGGACTCGGGGTCCATGAAACTTCGGGCATCGAATAATCTCCGAAAGGCGCCGGCGGCATCCTTCGACCTTGATCTGACCTTCGATTTGCGCGAAGAATCAAGTTCGGCCTTTTCGGTCTGCCTTCCGCTCGGGCTTAATCGGGCCATGTATTCCACGAAAATTCTCATGCCCTGCGGCGGAAGCATCGAGATCGACGGAGAGCGGCGGACATTTAAAGAAGAAAAAGCCCTGGGTATTTTGGACGATCACAAGGGCTACTATCCCTATCATCTGCATTACGATTGGGTGACAGGCTCCGGCGTGGAGCCTTCGGGGCGCAGGATAGGCTTCAATCTCACGGACAACCAGGTCAAGGACCAGCGGCGTTACAACGAAAACCGGCTTTGGATCGGAAGCGCCATCCATTCCCTGCCACCCATCCGCATAACCCGTCCTTACGGACACGCCGCGCCATGGGTCATCCAGGATACCGAGGGGATGGTCGATCTCATCTT
>JAQUQF010000215.1 GCA_028749105.1 Acidobacteriota bacterium
GCGGCGCCGGCCTGGCCTCTTTTGTCCTGAAAAAGTACAAGGACGACAGCGGCAAACCCATGGACCTGGTCTCGCGCAGCGCCAAGGAGTCGGGGTTCTACCCGTTCTATTTCCTGGGCAGCGGCGATGCGCTGGCCGCGCTGAACAAAGTCCTGTACCTCTGCCCGACGGCGCCGGCTGTTGTCATCTCGCCCACAGGGTGGACCGAGGTCGCCTTCGAATACGCCGACGCGGCCCGCAACCTGAAGGCGGTCAAGACATTCCGCTTCACCCCCGGCAGCTACGTCATCGGGCTGCAGTTCGAGGTCTGGAAGGACGGCCGCCGCCTGCCCGACCTGCCGGTGGCCTTCGGCCCCGACCTGGAGAACAACGACAGCCGCGACCGCGCCATGATGATGAACCTGAAGATCGCGGCCTTTCGCAACGAAAAGCTGGAATCGCTCGATTTTGCCAAGCAAAAGACCCTGCCCCAGGAAGGGCAGGCCTTCGCCAAGGCCTCCGGCGAGATGGGCTCGGGCTTCTATTGGGCGGCCTACGAGACGACCTATTTCGCCGCCGTGTTCAAGTCGGCGCCCCAGAACCGCTCGAAGCTCTCCTACCAGGTGCTGAAGCAGCCCCAGGAAACGAACAAGAACAAGCTCTTTGCCTACATGATCGTGACCGACCCGATCGCCGCGTTCATTGGCCCCAAGGACGAGAAGGTGCTGGCCGCTGTGGAGGGCGAGTTCCCCGAGCTGAACAAGGTCATCGAATACGGCTGGTTCGGCTCCATTGCCAAGATCATGTTGAAGGGGATCAACTTCATCCACGGCCTCATCCCCAACTACGGCTGGGCCCTGATCGTCTTCACCCTGCTGCTGAAGCTGCTCCTTTTCCCGCTGACCTACTCCTCCAGCGTCTCCATGGCCAAGATGCAGGCCCTGCAGCCCAAGATGAAGGCGATCAAGAAGAAGTACAAGGACACCAAGGACATGGAGCAGCGCAAGCTGATGAACATGGAGATGATGGCCCTGTACAAGCAGGAGAAGGTCAATCCCGCCGGGGGCTGCCTGCCCATGCTGCTGCAGCTGCCGCTTTTGTGGGGCATTTTCCGCCTGCTCTCGGTTTCGATCAATGTGCGCCATGAGCCCTGGATGCTGTGGATCACCGACCTGTCGAAAAAAGACCCCTACTACGTCCTGCCCATCCTGATGGGCGTGACCCAGCTGATCCAGACGCGCATGCAGCCTTCGGGAGGCGACGAGGTGCAGAAGAAGATGATGTACATCCTGCCGTTCGTCATGGTCATCATGTTCGCTTCGTTCCCCAGCGGCCTGAACCTGTACTGGTGCGTTTCCAACGTGCTGCAGATCGGGCAGCAGTACATCATCAACGAGAAGATCCACAAGGAGAAGAAGGAAGAGGAGCACGAGCTCAAGGCCCTGAAGCGCAAGAAAGGAGCCAAATAGACATGAGCGACAAAAAGGAATTCGTCGCGAATTCTTTGAAGGAAGCGATCCTGAGGGCCGCCGAGGATTTCGGCGTCCAGGAGGAGAAGCTGAAGTACCGCATCATCACCGAGAAGACCAAGTATTTCGGCCACAAGCAAAGGGAGATCTTCATCGAGGCCTGGCGCTCCGACGGCAGCGAGCAGCAGGGGCTGGAGGGCTTTGTGCGCCTGCTGCTCGACAGCATGAAGCTCGACCTGCGCTTCGAGCTGGAGAGCAAGAGCGAGTTCCTGCGCGTGAACTTCCACGGCGAGGACTACAAGCTGATGCTCTACCAGAACGGCAACCTGCTCAATGCCGTCCAGTACCTGATCAACCGCCTTTTCGCCGACGCCATCGGCAAGAAGATCTACTGCGAGTGCGAGAACTACCGCAAGAAGAAGGAGGTGGAGCTGAGCGCCCAGGCCCACCGCTTCGCCCGCCAGGTGCGGCGCAGCGGCCAGGCCGTCGAGCTGCCCGAGTTGAACCCCTTCGAGCGCCGCATCATCCACATGACCATCAACAAGTATTCCGACCTGGAGTCCAAGAGCGACGGCGACAATTTCTTGAAGGTCATCACGATCCGCAAAAAGGCGAATGGATGAGGAGACGATCGTAGCCCTGGCTTCGCCGCCGGGGCGTGGCGGCATCGCCGTCATCCGCCTCTCCGGCAGCCGCTGCGAAGAGATCCTCCGCCGCATCGTTCGTCCGCTTCCCAAAAAAACCAGGGCGCGCCACAGCTACCACGCCGTTCTCCACAACGAAGGCGGGCGCATCGACGAATGCCTGGCGGTTTTCTTTCCTGCCCCCCGCTCCTACAGCGGCGAGGACATGGCCGAGATCTCGCTGCACTCCAACCTGTTCATCATCGATGAGGCGCTCGCCCTGGCCTGCCGCTGCGGCGCCCGGCCGGCCCTGCCCGGCGAGTTCACCTACCGCGCTTTCCGAAACGGCAAGATGGACCTGCTGCAGGCCGAGGCGGTCAACGACCTGATCCGCGCCAACTCCCGCGCCGGCTCGCGCCTGGAGTTCGGCAATTTGGAGGGGCGGCTTTCCCAGGGGGTGGCCGCGTTGCGCCAGAACCTGCTGCAGGCGGCGGTCGATGTCGAGACCGGTATCGAGTTTGCCGAGGACCAGCATCTTGAGGCCGGGGTGGAAGGAAGTGCGCTAGGTGCGGCCGCCACCGTTCTGGAGAAGATCCTGGCCGCCAGCCGTTTCAGCGAGGTCCTGAACCAGGGGCTGCAGGTGGTCATTGCCGGCCGGGTCAACGTGGGCAAGTCATCGCTGTTCAACGCCCTGCTGATGAAGGAGCGCTCGATCATCTCCGAGCTCCCCGGCACCACCCGCGACTACATCGAGGAGACGCTGTTCCTCGACGGCTTTGCCATCCGCATCAGCGACGTGGCCGGCATCCGCGCCGCCGGCGGGGACGACGTCGAGGAGCAGGGGATGCGGCGCAGCCGGGAACGCATCGCCGTTGCCGATGCCGTGCTGTTCATGGTGGACGCCTCGCGACCGCTGCAGGAGAGCGACCGCGAGATCGACCGCCTGCTCGCCGGCAAGAAGCGCCTCCTGCTGGCCAACAAGAGCGACCTGCTCCGCGAAGATGTTGTCCGCAGCATCCGGGGCGCTTTCCCGGGAGAAACCATCCACCTGATCTCGGCGCGCAACGGCGAGAACCTCGATGCCGTGACCGCATTCCTGCGCAGCCTGCTGCGCGAGATCCCCGCTGCGGCGGACGCCACCGCCGTCAACCTGCGGCAGAGAAGCCTGCTGGAGAAACTGCGGGAAAACATCAGGCAGGCCAGGCGCCTGCAGGCGGAAACGCCGGCATCAGCCGAGCTGGTCGCCGAGGAGCTTCGCCAGGGACTGCGCATCATCGGCGAACTGACCGGGGAGGTCGGGGCTGACGACATCCTGCGCGGCGTGTTCTCCAGGTTCTGCATCGGCAAATGAAGGTCATCGTCATCGGCGGCGGCCACGCCGGCATCGAAGCCGCCTTTGCCGCGGCCAGGATGGGGGCCGACGCCATCCTGCTGACCATGAACCTGGAGACCATCGCCCAGATGTCCTGCAACCCCTCCATCGGCGGCATCGCCAAGGGGCACCTGGTAAGGGAGATCGATGCCCTGGGCGGGGTCATGGCCCGGGCCGCCGACGCCACCGGCATCCATTTCAAGGTGCTCAATCGCAGCAAGGGGCCGGCGGTGCGGGCCACACGCACCCAGAACGACAAGGCCGCCTACCGTCTGCACCTGAAAGACTTTTTGGAAAATATTCCACGTTTCGGCATCTGCCAGGGCATGGCCGCCGAAATCATGGTCCGGAACGGCAGGGCCTGCGGCGTACGGCTGGCGGAAGGCGAGGTCCTGGAAGCCGACGCGGTGGTGATCAGCTCCGGGACGTTCTTGGGCGGGCGCATCTTCATCGGCAGTGCCTCTTATGCCGCCGGCCGGGCCAACGAGCCGCCTTCCCTGCAGCTGGCGGAAAACATCCGCGCTCTCGGTTTCGAGGTGCTGCGCCTGAAAACCGGAACGCCGATGCGCCTGCATGCC
>JAQUQF010000216.1 GCA_028749105.1 Acidobacteriota bacterium
GGAACAATGGGGGGGAAAGCGGCAAGCGGTTTCGTGAAACGACTGGGAGAACTCCTCGCCCCGCCCGCGTTCGCCGATGAGGAAAAGGACAGGCTGGCCCGGGTTCTGCATGTCACCCTCATTTTCGGATTCTTCGCTTCCGTGCTGACGGCAACCGCCGCGCTGGCGTCCGGGCAACCCGGCAAGCCCGCCATGATCGCCGCCGGCGCCATCGTCATCCTGCTGCTCCAGATACCTCTCCGCATGGGGCGCATTCGCCTGGCCATATTCCTGACCTTTCTTTATGTGCTCGCCCTTGTCACTATCCTGTTGTATATCAGCGGGGGCATCCACGACCTGGGATCGATGCTCTTCCCGGTGATCATCGCTTGCGGCGGACTGCTGCTCCGCCCGAAGGAGTTCCTGGTCATCGTGGTCCTGTCGCTGCTCTCGGCCGCATCCATCATCCTGATGGAAGTTTGGGGATGGATTTACTGGTCCACGGGAATGAGCACCAGTCTCTACTCCCTGCTCACGGTCACGGCCATTTTTCTTTTGGCGGCTGTCCCGATACGGCTCCTGTCCAACGACCTCAACCGCCATATCTCCCGCGTCAGGCAAAGCGAAGGAGAACTGCGCGCAAGCAACGCCCGGCTGCAACGCGAGATATCCGAGCGCCTTCAGGCCGAGGAATCGCTGCGCGAGAGCGAATTGCGCTTCCGCACCCTGGCCGAATCGACCTTCGAAGGGCTGTGCCTGTCGGAAAATGGAGTCATTATCAACGCCAATGTCAGCATGGCCAGGATGCTTGCCTGCCACTCCGGCGACATCGTCGGCCGCCCGCTGAGCGATTTCCTGGACCCGGAGACAATGGATATCCTTCATGCGCACCTCCAGACCGGAGGCGACACTCCCCATGGGCACCCGCTGCGGCGCGCAGACGGCACGCTGTTCCCCGTCGAAAGCCGGATCAAGATGCTCCCCTACCAGGGGCGGATGGTGGAGGTCTTGACCTGTCTCGACATCTCCGAACGCCGGCGCAGCGAAGAGGAGCACCGCATCCTGGAATCCGAGATCCGCCAGAACCAGAAAATGGAGAGCCTGGGCACCCTCGCCGGGGGCATCGCCCACGATTTCAACAACATCATCTCGATCATCAGCGGCCACGCCGGCATGCTCGCCGAAAAGCTGAAGAACAACCGGGAGGCGCAGGCCACCCTGCACACGATCAATGAGGCCGCCGAGCGGGGCGGCAGCATGGTCCGGCAGATTCTGACCTTCGCCCGCAAGACGGAGACCGAGTTGCACGCCCTGCACATCCAGGAAGCGGTCGCCGAGCTGGTCAAGATGCTGCGCGTCACCTTTCCCCGCACCATCGAAATCCGCCATTCATGCCCGCCCGACCTGCCGCCGGTATGGATGGACCCGAGCCAGCTCCATCAAGCCCTTCTCAACCTGTGCATCAATGCCCGCGATGCCATGGCCGGGACCGGGAAGCTGGAGATCCTCACCGACCTGGTCCACGGAGGTGATATCGCCGCGCGCTTCCCAGCGGCAGCAGGCAAGCGCCTGGTCCGCATCCGCGTCTCGGACACCGGCACGGGAATGGATGAAAAGATACGCGCCCGCATTTTCGAGCCATTTTTCACCACCAAGGGCCGGGGCAAGGGAACGGGGCTGGGCTTGGCCGTGGTATACGGGGTGGTGCAGGCGCACAAGGGCTTCATCGAGGTCGACAGCGCGCCCGGGAAGGGGACGTCATTTTCCCTGTATTTCCCGGCTTCGGAACGCCAGGCATTCATTCCCGCGGAAACCGACCTCGATGCCCAGCCGATCACCGGCGGCAATGAAACCATCCTGGTCGTCGAGGACGAGGAAGACCTCAGGGAGCTTCTGACTTCGCTGTTGCACGACTACGGATACAACATCCTCGTGGCCCGCGACGGTTTGGAAGCGCTGGAGCGCTATCGCCGCCACCGCCTTGACATCCGCCTGACCATCACCGACATGGACCTGCCCAAGATCAACGGCGCCGCGGTCAGCCAGTCGATCCTCAGCAGCGACGCGAAAGCAAAAATTATCCTGATATCGGGATTCATTGACGCACCACTGAAGAATTCCATCCTGGCCGCCGGCGTCAGCGAGTTCATGGCCAAGCCCTATTCCATGACGCAGATGCTGCAGACCATCAGGAAAGTGCTCGACAAAGAATAGAAGCGGCTGCGCTCTCCTAGTCCTTCAATAGACGAAATATGCGGCTGGGCAGAAAATCGCTCGAATAGACCGCTCTTACGCTCGGGAACTCAAGGTTCGTCGTAGACGAGTGGGCGGCCGGCGGGAGAGTGTAGACCGGTGAATACAGATAATAGCGGAACCGTTGCAGGGCACCCTTGGGGGTATAGTATTCAAAGCAGTGAAAATCTTCATAAAAGGTAACTTCCGTCATGGCTTCACCTCCCTGGTGAATGGCGTTGCCACCTTGCCCCCTGGCAGTTCCCCAGGGAACAGGTTGGCACGGGGTCATCGAGCCGGGCTCTCAACCGTTCTGCATGACTCAGTCATCTCTGTCAAAGAACTCAATTTCCATATAATACAAAAAAAAGATTTTGTCTACTGTTTGAATCAGGAGTCAGTTGTTAGTAGTCAGAAATCAGTAGAACGACAATTAAAAGACTTCCATTTTCCAGGACCTACAGGAAATCTCTTCCTACTATCTACTGGCTACTGTCTACTGACTACTTTTTCCTGCTTCCCAGCACCAGGATTGCACCGGCCGCGACCATGAACCCGCCCAGGGGCAGGGAACTTGCATAGATGCCGCTATAGAAGGCCGCGCCCAGGCCGAGCAGGATGAATGCCGGCCCCAGCAGCCCCGCCCGGCGCTCGATGGCGTACAGGAACAGGAAGCCCAGCCCGGGTCCGATCAGGTAGTTGGGCCAGCTCGTGCCGGCGCCCGACCAGCCCGTATGGGTGAGCCAGAGGAAATGGCAGCAATAGAAGGCCAGGATGGTGATCGGGATCACGGCTCCCGCCCCCTCCCTCCCCTTCTCCAGCCAATTGATGGCCAGCGGAATGACGGGGATCAGCAGAAAGAGGGGCCAAATCCGATCGGCTTCCAGGAAACGGTAGAGATTGTTCAGCAGGAACAGCACTCCCAGCAGGGCCAGGACAACGCCGCCGGCAAGCGCCGCCACGCGGGTCCGGGAATCCTTGTTTTCGGCCATGTTTCCTCCTTGTTCGGTTACAGAACGCGGCTCCCCGCTTCGGAGTTCACTGCCCACTTATTTTACAGGCTTGCCGTCGCTGTCGACCACGAAGACATCGCCGAGACCGAGCTCGCGTATCCCGGGTTCGATCACGGCCCGGTCGCCGACCACGACCCAGACCACGCTTTCGGGATGGATGACCTTCCGGGCTGCCCGGTCAAGGTCATCGATCTTCAGCTGCAGCACGCGCTGGGGATAGAGCGTGAGATAATCGTCGGGAAGGTCGAAGCGGACCATCTCGACCAGCGACTGCTCGACGGCGGCCATCGTCTCCCAGTAGCCCGGCAGCTGCAGGGTCTGGCTCTTCTTGGCGTTCCCGTACTCATCCTGGGTGATCGGCTTCTTGCCCAGCATGCCCTCAAGCTCCTTGCGGATCTCCTCAACGGTCTCCCGGGTCTTGTCGGCCTGCACCGGGGCATAGGCGATAAAGGGCTGCTGGCTGCGGGCACCGGTCAGGAACGAACCGGCGCCATAGCTCCAATGCTTCTCCTCGCGGATGTTCATGTTCAGGCGCGAGACAAAATCGCCGCCCAGGATGAAATTCATGGTTTCCATGGCGATGCGATCGGGATCGGAGGAGGAGGGGGCGAGCTGCCCGGCTATGACCACCGACTGGGGAGATCCCGGCTTGTCGATGATGTAGACGGCCGGGCGCGTCCTGAGCGCAACGGGAGCGATGTTTTTCAGCGGGATATCGCCTCCGCGCCAGCCCTGGAAGAGCTTTTCCAGCTTCGGCTTCATCTCCGCG
>JAQUQF010000217.1 GCA_028749105.1 Acidobacteriota bacterium
CTTCCTCGGCAGTGGGCAGCCTCCAGCCGCTGTAACCGGCGGTGATGCGGTTGGCCCTCCATTTGGCCTTGTCAAAAGCCATTGGCTTGTTGTACAGCATCCACATCAATCCGGAAGTGAGGTCCAGCGTGACCGTGGCGCCGCCATGGGGATGGGGCTCGAACTGGGCCGGAGGCCGGCCGCCCTGGCGCATTTGGGCCGCTATGTCGACCTGGCTTAAATTCAGGTACGTGTCGCGCAGCCGGACCTTCTGCGCCTGCTGGATCCGCAGCAGCAGCTGCTGCTGGGCATTTTCCATGGCCGTTTTTTCCAGGGCATTGATCCGTCTCTGGGCATGCGGCACCGACTCACTCTGGGGATACAGGCGCAGAAAATCCTGCCAGCCGATGATAGAGTCCGCTTCCCTAGCCTTAGAAAGTGCCTCGGCTTCCATTTCCAATTCGTTCCTGGGGCTTTCCGCCGCTTTCGCCGCCTGGGCATCGGCCTCGCGCTGTTTACGAGTCAGTTCTTCCTCCAAACGGCTCAGCGGCTCGGTCACCTTGATCTTTTTGGCCTCCAGGAGCGCGACCTGGGCGTTGAGCAGGTCCCCTTTTTTATAAAGTCCCTCCGCCTGCTTGAGCTTTGCAGCAAATGCCTTTTCCTGCTCCGCAGCCAAGATGGCGGCGTCTTGCGCGGCGGCGGCAGCGGCGGGTGCATTGGCCGGCGTGACCGGGCGCGGTCGCCGGGAAGCCGGGCGTTCGGCCGCCGGCTCCGGGACGGGCTGCGGCTCATCGCCGCTAAGATCCAGTTTCCCTGACAGAGCCAGCCACAGGGCGGCTGCGACAAGCAGCGGCACAACGGCCAGCAGCAGCAGCTTGAGATTGAATGGTTTTTTCCGCGTCGGCGATTCCTTACCGGGCTCCTGATTGAACACCGACCTGCGCGGCAGCGCTTCTTCCTCATCGGCAGACGACACGGCGGGCGCCTGCTTTTCATCTGCGGTCTCCTCGACGGCATCGACGCGTTCGGAAGTCGAGCGGAAAAGCGCCTCCGGCGCCTTTTCCGCCTCTTTCCAGGCAGGAGCGACTTCAGGCTCCGGCTTGGAAAAAAGCTCCGGCTCGGCGTCAATGGTCAAGGATCCCACTTTGGCGAAGTCTGCTTCACTCTCATCAGCCTGCGGTTCGCCGCCGAAATCGTACGGACCTTCCATTTCCAAATCGGGTATATTTTCAGGGATGACGACCGGGGGCTCTTCGGGGGCCATGCGCAGTTCCGGTTCATCGTCGGCAAATGGATCGCCGATGACCAGCTCGTTGTCGGCGAAGAGGTTGTCGTTGACCGCCTCACTCCGCGACAGCGGCGATAAATTCGGTTCACTCTCATCTAGGAGGCGCGGCTCCGGGCTGTGCGCCGAGGCAGCGACCGGGATAGACGTCACATCACCATCCTCGGGAGGCAAGTCCAGAGGCGGTGCTGAGGTTTCCCGGGCAGCATTTTCGGCTTTCGGGGCCGGTGGGGAGGTCGGTGCCGGAATCCCCATATGGCGTTCGCTCTTGAAGCGGATCATTTCTATATCTTCTTCCTTGCCGTAGTTTTCCGCATACGTGAGGCACAACTTGACCACGTCGGGCCATTTTCCCAGCTGATACAGGATCTGAATCTTTTTTTTTAAAGTTTCCCGATGCTCGTCTTCCATTGCCTCCCCCTTTCACCACCCTGCCAGCATGTTCGCCATGATCTTCTTATTTCCTTTCCGGCCGCGGCCCGATCCTGATCGCACGCCCCACTACCACCGCCGGTCATTATTCAGTATCATAAAGAAAATGCACTGTCAACAAGGAGGTCCCCAAGGCAATTTGACAGCCGGCAGCGAAAGGAGTAAAATTTATCGGAGCCCAGCGAATCAGATTTTTCACCGCCAACGATCGCCAAATCAAGGAAAAAATGTCTCAAAACGAGCCAGACGAAAATAATTCGTTATTGGAGAAGGTACGCCAGACCGTGGTCGGCGCGCCGCGCAACATCAAGGACCCCTCTATCTTCCACAAGCTCTCGCTGGTGCCGCTCCTGGCTTGGATCGGCCTGGGCGCCGACGGGCTGTCGTCATCTTCTTACGGACCGGAAGAGGCGTTCCGCGCCCTTGGCCAGCACACCTCTCTGGCCATCTTTTTGGCCCTGGCCACCGCACTGACCGTCCTCATCATCTCCTACTCCTACTCGCGCATTATCGAGCACTTTCCCCATGGCGGTGGCGGCTACATCGTCGCAACGCATACCCTTGGGCCAAAAGCAGGCGTCCTATCCGGCAGCGCCCTGCTGGTCGACTACATGCTGACCATCACCGTCTCCATCGTCGCCTGCGGCGACGCGATCTTCAGCTTCCTGCCCCTGGGCCTGCACCCATTCAAGATATATTTCGATCTGTTCCTCATCCTGCTCCTCATTGTCCTCAACCTGCGCGGGGTCAAGGAGTCGGTGACCATGCTGGCCCCGATCTTCATCGTCTTCGTCGTCACCCATATCTTCATGATCGGCTACGGCATCCTGTCGCACCTGCCGCAGATCGGCCCGGTGGTGCACGGCATCCGCACCGACTTCAACGCCGGCCTCGCCAGCCTGGGCGGCTTGGGCATGCTCGCCCTGTTCCTGCGCGCCTACTCCCTCGGCGGCGGCACCTATACCGGAATCGAAGCCGTGGCCAATGGCATGCAGATCCTGCGCGATCCCAAGGTGCAGACCGGCAAAAAGACCATGCTCTACATGGCCGTGTCGCTCGCCATCACCGCCAGCGGTCTGTTCCTCTGCTACCTGTTCGCCGGGGTCGTCCCGGGCAAGGGCCAGACACTGAACGCCATCCTGGCCAACGCCCTCTACAGCAATTGGTCCATCGGCTACGCCCTGGCGCTGGTTACCATCGTCTCCGAAGGCGCGCTGCTGCTGGTGGGTGCCCAGGCCGGCTTCATTGACGGTCCGCGCATCATGGCCAACATGGCCATCGACTCCTGGTTGCCGCACCGCTTCGCCGCTCTCTCGGAGCGTTTGACCATGCACAATGGAGTGCTGCTGATGGGCGGCGCATCCATTTTTCTGCTGTTCTATACCCGGGGTTCCATCTCCAGCCTGATCGTGATGTACGCCATCAACGTGTTCCTGACCTTTTCCATCTCCCAGCTGGGCATGTCTTGTTATTACATCAAGAACCGGCGCAGGGAGATGGAGTGGAAAAGGCACCTGCCGGTCCACCTGGTGGGTCTGGCGCTGTGCGTCACCATACTGATCGTCACCATCTACGAGAAATTTCGCGAAGGAGGCTGGAAAACCCTGCTGATCACCGGCACACTGGTCATTCTCTGCTTCCTGATCCACCACCACTACACCAATGTGACCAAATCGGTTCGCAAGCTGGACGATCTGCTGATGGACATCCCGACCGGCCGCAAGGCCAACCAGGATAAGCCGAACCCGCAGGAAATGACAGCCATCCAACTGGTCAGCGCCTACAACGGCTTCGGCGTCCACACCGTGCTCTCGGTGATCCGCAATTTCCCCAACCTCTACAAAAACTTCATCTTCGTCTCGGTGGCCGTAGTCGACTCCGGTTCGTTCAAGGGCATCGAGGAAATGAAGAACCTCGAAGATTCCGTAATGGCGACACTGCAAAAATACGTCGACCTGGCCCGCCACCTCGGCTTCGCTGCCGACTATCGATATGCAGTGGGAACCGACGTGGTGGAAAGCGCCACCCAGCTGTGCAAGGACATCAAGAAGGTGTTCCCGCGCTCCACCGTGTTCGCCGGCAAGCTGGCCTTCCGCCACGAGAAGTTCTACCACAAGATGCTGCACAACGAGACGGCCTTTGCCATCCAGCGTCAGCTGCACTGGGACGAGATCACGTCAGTCACACTGCCGATCCGCCTGAACCTGTAGAGCGCAGTCACGGGAAAAGAGATTTTCTCGTAGTCAGGGAAGCTTGTTTTCGAGATCGGAAGAGCGTCGT